>JBKBVM010000359.1:0-504 GCA_046289555.1 bacterium | reverse complement strand
ACCCGTGCGATCGCCTTGCATGCCCACACACCGGGGCCGGCACGAACCCTGGTGGCCGAATGCCGTCGGCTGGCACCGCACCGCGGCGGCATGGTCAAGCCGCTGCGGGTGCTGATCGCCGGTATTCCCAACGTGGGCAAGTCCACCCTGCTCAACACCCTGCTGGGCAAACGCGCCGCCAAAGCGGCAGATGAGCCCGGCGTCACCCGGCAGGAGCAGCGCGTCGTGCTGGCCGACGACGTGTATCTGTACGACACGCCGGGCCTGCTGTGGCCCAAGATCATCGTGCCGGAAAGCGGGGACCGGCTGGCCGCCAGTGGCGCCGTCGGGCGCAATGCCTTCGACGAGGAAGCCGTCGCGCTGGCCCTGCTGCGGGAGCTGCAGGCCGATTACCCGGCGCTGCTCGAGGCCCGCTACCGCCTGGGGCTGGCGCCAGCGGCCATCGCCGCGCTGCCCGACCACGAGCTGCTGGCCGCGATTGGACGCAAGCGCGGCGCATTGCTG
>JBKBVM010000358.1:0-506 GCA_046289555.1 bacterium | reverse complement strand
GGCAAGAAGGTGGCTCTGGCCAACAAGGAGACCCTGGTGGCGGCCGGGGAGATGGTCAGGGCTCTTCTTCCCAGGACCGGAGCCACCATCATTCCCGTGGATTCGGAGCACAGCGCCATATTCCAGTGTCTGAGGGGAGTGGCCCTGGAGGATGTCAACCGAATCGTGCTCACCGCCTCCGGCGGTCCCTTCCTCGGCCGCCGGAGGGAGGATCTGGAGAGGGTGACGCCGGAGGAGGCCCTGGCTCATCCGGTATGGAGGATGGGCCGGGAGATAACGGTGGACTCGGCCACCCTGATGAACAAGGGGCTGGAGATCATCGAGGCGCGGTGGCTGTTCGACCTGCGCCCCGACCAGATCGACGTGATCGTGCACCCGCAGTCCATCGTCCACTCCATGGTGGAGTACATCGACGGCTCCGTGATCGCCCAGCTGGGCGTCGCCGACATGGGCATCCCGATCCTGTACGCCCTGACCTATCCCGAGCGCCGGCCGTGCCCGGCGCC
>JBKBVM010000357.1:0-506 GCA_046289555.1 bacterium | reverse complement strand
CCGGGTGGCGTGCAGACGGTCGAGGTAATAGCCCTGAGCGTGGGTGAACCCGAGGGCCTCGACCTGGGCGAGAAGCGACTCGTTTTCTATCCCCTCGGCCACCAGGTCATAACCGGCGGTGGCGACGATCTGGGCGATGTCCTGCACGATGCGCCGCTCGCGCGGGTCGTCCTGTTCCAGCAGGCGGATCAAGCTCATGTCGAACTTGACCAGGTCCACCGGCATCGAGGCGAGATAGCGCAGGGAGGAGTAGCCGCTGCCGAAGTCGTCCAGCGCGACCAGGCAGCCAGCATCTCGCAGCCGGACGATGTTCGCCGAGGCGGCATCGACCTGGGTGATCAAGGCCGTCTCGGTGATCTCCACGACGATCTTGCGCTCGGGAAAGTCTGTCCTGAGGCTGAGCAAGGCGGCGATCACCTGATCGTTGACGACGCCCGGGGCCGATAGGTTGATGGACACCCCAAAGGCGAGCGCCGGCAGACCCTGCCGCAGATCGCGCCGCACCG
>JBKBVM010000356.1:0-507 GCA_046289555.1 bacterium | reverse complement strand
GCCAAAGGAGGAATAAGTATGACGCTTATCCCCATTGTCGTTGAGCAGACTCCTCGCGGGGAGCGTGCCTATGACATCTACTCTCGTCTCCTGAAGGAACGCATCATCTTCATCGGGGGCCCCATCGACGATGACGTCGCCAATTTGGTGATCGCCCAGATGCTCTTCCTGGAGGGGGAGGACCCGGATAAACCCATCAACCTGTATATCAACAGCCCTGGTGGCTCATCCACCGCCGGGCTGGCGATCTACGACACAATGCAATATATCCGCCCTGAGGTATCCACCATCTGCGTGGGGTTGGCTGCAAGCGCTGCTGCCGTAATCCTTGCCGGGGGGACAAAAGGCAAACGGTTTGCTCTTCCTTACTCCCGGATCATGATCCACCAGCCCTGGGGCGGTGCACAGGGGTCAGCGGCGGATATTGACATCCAGGCCAAGGAGTTTCTCACCGTGCGTCGAATCCTCACAGAAATCCTGGCGAGGCACACAGGCCAGCCCCTGGAC
>JBKBVM010000355.1:0-507 GCA_046289555.1 bacterium | reverse complement strand
CGCGCACGCCGATGCGGCAGTCATACCCGAGCACGACGTGGGGCCCGAGCCGCGTGCCGGCGCCGACGTGCGCGCGCGCCTGCACCACCGCGTGCGCACCCAGCTCGGCATCCTCCTCGACCACTGCGCCCTCCTCCACCACCGCGAAGGGGCCGAGCCGCGCTGTCGGGTGCACGCGCGCACCCGGCGCCACCCAGGCGGTCGGGTGCACCCCGCAAGGTGCCGGGCGCGGCTGCACGTGCTGGCGCCACCATTGTGTCAAGCAGGCGAAAGTGTGGTAAGGATCCGGGCTTTCCCAACACGCCCAGCCGCCGGCAGGCGGCTCGGGACGGGCCAGGACATCCGCGACCAGATCGGGCGGCGCGATCACCACCCCGGCCCGCGAACCGGCCAACGCCGCGCGGTAACGTGGATGGGCGACGAAGGACATGGCATCCTCCCCAGCCTCGGCCAGCGGCGCGATGCGTGCCACGACCCGATCGCCCGCGCCATGCAAAACGCCGCCCA
>JBKBVM010000354.1:0-508 GCA_046289555.1 bacterium | reverse complement strand
GAGATCAGCTATTCGATCTACATGATCTGCGTGCCGTGGAAGATCGTATTCGTCAACGGCGTCTCCAGTCTGCTCAAGCTTGAAGGCGACCAGCTGCCTTTGGCTGTCTGGTTGATCGGGGTGGCGGCCGTGGTTCCACTGGCCGCGGTCTCGTATCATCTCATCGAGAAGCCGGCGCGGGATCGAATGAAGCTGTGGGCGGGGCTGTGGAAAGGTCGGGCGCCGAAGGTCGCAGGCGCATAAACCGTCTTTTCATTGTCGCAATGGGAAACTATCCCTAACAGCAGTTCGCGCGTCGGGGAGTGCCCAGCATGGTGAAACGGACGAAGACCGTCCTCGGTTCCATTGCGGCCGCCGCTGTGGTGGTCCTGGCCCCTGCGGGCGGCGCTGTCGCCGACACCTACTGGCAGTGCGTTCCCTTCGCCCGGATGATCTCCGGCGTTCAGATCTTCGGCGACGCCTGGACCTGGTGGAAGCAGGCCGCCGGAAAATACGAGACCGGTTTCAC
>JBKBVM010000353.1:0-510 GCA_046289555.1 bacterium | reverse complement strand
CCGCGGCGCTGTTCATCGCCGTCGTGGTGGCCGTGCCGCTGGGGATCGTGGCCGCGCTGCGGCGCGGCACCCTGATCGACGGCGCGGTGACGGTGGCCGCCACCATGGGCCAGTCGATGCCCTACTTTTGGCTGGGGATCCTGCTCATCATGCTCTTCGCCGTCCGGTGGGGCTGGCTGCCGAGCTTCGGCCACGGCTCCTGGCGCCACCTGGTGCTGCCCGCCGTCACGCTGGCCATGACCCCGATGGCGCGCACCGCGCGCCTGGTGCGCTCCGGATTGCTGGAGGTGCTGAGCCAGGACTACATCCGCACCGCCCGGGCCAAGGGCCTGGCGCCGCCCCGGGTGGTGGTGCACCACGCCCTGCGGAACGCCGCCATCCCCGTGGTAACGATCCTGGCACTGGACTTCGGCACGCTGCTCGGCGGCGCGGTCGTCACCGAGACCATCTTCGCCTGGCCGGGAGTGGGCCGGCTGATCGTCACGGCCATCCAGAGCCGCGACTACCCGG
>JBKBVM010000352.1:0-511 GCA_046289555.1 bacterium | reverse complement strand
AATACGAATCCGACCGTCTGCTGGATGTGCGCGCGGGTGGCGGCGGTCACCGGCAGGTCGCCGATTCGGACTTCGCCGCTCGCCGCCGACAGCAGGCCGTTGAAGTGCAGCAGCAGGGTGGACTTGCCGGCGCCGTTGGCGCCGACCACGCCGACTGCCTCGCCGTGGGTGATGCGGCAGGAGATACCGTGGAGCGCGCGCGTGCCGTCCGGGTAGGCGAAGACGAGGTCGCGCGCCTCGACGAGGTGGTGGCTCACCTGCCCACCGCCAGCCGCCCGAGCAGGAGCGGCAGATCGACCGCCCGCGCGAGCACGAAAAAGGCGCCCCAGCCGAGCACGAACGCGGTGTCGCGCCCTGTCCAGCGCAGCTCGCGCAGGCTGCGCAGTTCGCCGTCGAAGCCGCGCGCCAGCATCGCCCGGTGGATGCGCTGCGCGCGTTCGAAGGCGCGCAGCAGCAGGTGGCCCGCGAGCGGCGCCCACTCCGCGAGCCGGGTGCGCCGTGACGCGATCTC
>JBKBVM010000351.1:0-517 GCA_046289555.1 bacterium | reverse complement strand
GGTGCCGCTGCATGTCGCTGGCGTGGGCCCAGGCGGCGCGATCGCGCTCGGCGGGCGGAACCGCCGGATTGTCCCGCAGCAGGTCGTCGTGGAGGAAGGCGTTGGCCACGTCGAGGCGGAAGCCGTCGGCGCCGCGGGCGAGCCAGGTGTCGAGCACCGAGAGGGCGGCTTCCCGGGTCGCCGGGTTGCGCCAGTTGAGCTTGGGCTGCTGGCGCAGGAACTTGTGGTGATAGTGCTGGCGGCGCGCCGGCTGATAGGCCCAGGCCGGCCCGCCGAAGACGCTGAGCCAGTTGTTGGGCGCGGTCCCGTCGTCGGCCGGATCGGCCCAGACGTACCAGTCGGCCTTGTCCCCGCCCGAACCCCCGTCGCGGCTGGCCGCGAACCAGGGATGCTCGTCGGAGGTGTGGGAGAGAACCTCGTCCAGCAGGACACGCAGGCCGCGGGCGTGCGCGGCCTGCGTCAGGGCCTGGAAGTCCTCGACCGAGCCGTAGTCCGGGTGGACCTCGTCATAGTCGGA
>JBKBVM010000350.1:0-520 GCA_046289555.1 bacterium | reverse complement strand
GCCAGTGTGGCGCGATCGTCGGCCCGCAGGGTGGCATGCCCCACCTTGCGCCCGGCACGCGGCGACTTGCCATAGTCGTGCCAGTGCCCGGCCGGGCTGGAAAGCAGCGGCACGGCCGGCGGCAGCTCGCCCACCCAGTTCAGCATCACGCTGTGGCCGAGCGCGGCGGTCTCGCCGAGCGGCAGGCCGAGCACGGCGCGCAGGTGGTTCTGGAACTGCGAGGTCTCGGCGCCCTCGATCGTCCAGTGCCCGGAGTTGTGCACCCGCGGCGCCATCTCGTTGGCCAGCAGCTCGCCTCCCTGCACGAAGAGCTCGAGGGCGAACACGCCGACGTAGTCGAGCGCCTCGGCCACGGTGCGGGCATGGGCCACGGCCCGCGGCGCCAGTTCCCCGGCCCCGGCGGCCGGCGCCATCGAGGCCGAGAGGATGCCCATGCGGTGCCAGTTCTCGGTGAGCGGCCAGGCCCGGAACGCGCCGTCGCGGCCGCGCACCGCCACCACCGAGACCTCGCGCTCGAAGG
>JBKBVM010000034.1:10133-12834 GCA_046289555.1 bacterium | reverse complement strand
CCGAGGGCTTCCAGACCGCGGAGTTCCTCCTGCGGCGCGGGCTGGTCGACCTCATCGTGCCCCGGTCAGAGCTGAAGAGCACCGTGGCGCGCCTGCTGAGGCTGATGGGCTCGGGCGGAGGGGGGGCCGTTGACCACCGCGCCTGACCGGGGCGAGCAGGAGCGGGAGCTGCAGCAGCTGGAAGAGCAGCTGGCGCAGCTGCAGGCGGCGGGTCCCGACGTCCCCGACCTGGAGGCCCGGGTGCAGGTCCTGCGGGACCGGGTGCAGGCCCTGCGGGAGGCCCTGTGGCGCCAGCCCACGCCCTGGCAGGTGGTGCAGGCCGCCCGTCACCCGCAGCGCCCCAAGCTCGGGGACTACCTGCAGAGGCTGTTCACGGACGTCGTGGAGCTGCACGGGGACCGCCTGTTCGGCGACGACCCCGCTATGTTCTGCGGGCTCGCCCGCCTGGACGGCCAGCCCGTGGTGGTCGTGGGCCACCACAAGGGCAAGGACACGCGGGAGAACGTCCACCGGCGGTGGGGCATGCCGAACCCGGAGGGCTACCGGAAGGCGGCGCGGGTCCTGCGGCTGGCGGACAAACTGGGGCTGCCCGCGGTGACGCTGGTGGACACTCCCGCAGCGTACCCAGGTGTGGAGGCGGAGGAGCGCGGCCAGGCGGAAGCCATCGCCCGCAGCATCCTCACCCTGACCCAGCTGCGGTCCCCCGTGGTCGTGGCCATCACCGGCGAGGGCGGCAGCGGCGGGGCGCTGGCCATCGGGGTCGGCGACCGGGTGCTCATGATGCAGTACGCCATCTACTCCGTGATCCCGCCCGAGGGCTGTGCGGCCATCCTGTGGCGGGACGCCGCTCGGAAGGAGGAGGCCGCGTCAGCCCTCAAGCTCACCGCGCAGGACCTCCTGGAGCTCGGCGTGGTGGACGAGGTGGTCCCTGAGCCCCTGGGGGGTGCCCACCTCGACCCGGAACGGGCCGCTCAGGCCCTGCGCGAGGCGCTGGTACGGCACCTGCGGGAGATCCAGGCCCTCCCCCCTGAGGAGCGGATCCAGCGCCGCTACGATAAGTACCGGCGGATGGGCCGGTTCAGCGCTCACCCGGAGGACCTACTGGCGGGCGGGCGGTGAAGGGCCCCGAAAGAGGAGCGCCCATGTCGGACGACCAGCGGCCCTCGCTGAACTTCGACGAGATCCGCGAGCTGGTGCGGATCGCCAGCGAAGCGGACATCACGGAGCTGGAGGTGGAGGCCGGGCACCTGCGGGTGGCCATCCGGAAAGCTCCTCGCGGGAGTACGCCGCAGCCCGCGCCGGTCAACCCTCCGGCCGCAGCCCCGGCCCCTGGGGTACCTCCCCCGGAGACCCACAGCCCCCACTGGGTCCCCGTCACCGCGCCCATGGTGGGGACCTTCTACCGGGCGCCGGCACCGGACCAGCCGCCCTTCGTGCAGGAGGGCGACCGGGTGGAGGCAGGCCAGATCCTGTGCATCATCGAGGCGATGAAGATGTTCAACGAGATCCCCGCGGAAGTGTCCGGGCGGGTGGTGCGGGTGCTGGCGGAGAACGGGGCTCCCGTGGAGTACGGGCAGCCCCTGTTCCTCATCGACCCGCAGGGGTAGCCTCCCTGCATGTTCAGGAAAGTCCTCGTAGCCAACCGGGGCGAGATCGCGGTACGGGTGATCCGGGCGTGCCGGGAGCTCGGGATCCGCACCGTGGCCGTGTACTCCGAGGCGGATCGGGACAGCCTGCACGTACGCCTGGCGGACGAGGCGTTCTGCATCGGCCCGCCTCCAGCTTCCGAGAGCTACCTGAACGTACCCAACATCCTCAGCACCGCGGAGCTGCTGGGGGTGGACGCCATCCACCCGGGCTACGGGTTCCTGTCGGAGGACCCGCGGTTCGCGGAGATCTGCCGGGACGCCCGGATCGCCTTCATCGGCCCGCCCCCCGAGGCCATCGAGGCTATGGGCAACAAGGCCCGGGCCCGGGAGATCGCCCAGCGCGCGGGCGTCCCCGTGGTCCCCGGCAGCCCCGGGCCCGTGCGGAACGAGCGCGAAGCCTACCAGGTCGCCGACCGCATCGGCTACCCGCTGCTGGTGAAGGCCTCCGCGGGCGGAGGGGGGCGGGGCATGCGGGTGGTCCACAGCCGCGAGGACCTCGCCCGCGCCCTGCAGGCCGCGCAGCGGGAGGCGGAGGCCGCCTTCGGCAGCGGCGAGCTCTACCTGGAGAAGTACCTGGAAGAGCCCAGGCACGTGGAGGTGCAGGTCCTCGCGGATAGCCGGGGCAACGTCATCCACCTCGGCGACCGGGAGTGTTCCATCCAGCGCCGCCACCAGAAGCTGTTGGAGGAAGCGCCGGCCCCGGGGCTTTCTTCCCGCCTGCGGGCGCAGCTGTACCGCGCCGCCCTGCGCCTGGCCCGCACCATCGGCTACGTGAACGCGGGCACCGTGGAGTTCCTCGTGGATCGGCAGGACAACTTCTACTTCCTGGAGATGAACACCCGCATCCAGGTGGAGCACCCCGTCACGGAGGCCATCACGGGCCTGGACCTGGTGGCCGAGCAGATCCGCATCGCCGCGGGCGAGCGTCTCCGGTTCAGCCAGCGGGAGGTGGAGTTCCGCGGCCACGCCCTGGAGTGCCGGATCAACGCGGAGGACCCCGCCCGCGAGTTCCGTCCGTCCCCGGGCCGGGTGGTGTCGTTCGTGCCGCCCGG
>JBKBVM010000034.1:0-10123 GCA_046289555.1 bacterium | reverse complement strand
GTGGACACCCACGTTTACGCGGGCTACACGATCCCCCCGTACTATGATTCACTGGTGGCAAAGGTGGTGGCCTGGGGGCGGGACCGGGCGGAGGCCATCGCCCGCATGGAGCGGGCGCTGGGGGAGTTCGAGATCACGGGCATCCGCACCACCATCCCGCTCCACCGGGCCATCCTGGACAACGCCTTCTTCCGGCGCGGCGAGGTGTACACGAACTTCGTCCAGCGCCGGGTGGACCTCGGCCAGCTCGGCCGCTGGTCCTCGTGAGCGCGGAGGGGAGGACCCATGCAGCACGCGGAGCCGGTGACCGTGCCGGTGGACACCCTCCTGGAGTGGTACCGAACCCTGGTCTTCTGCCGTCGCTTCGAGGAGCAGACGGAGCGGAGCTTCCGGCGCGGGAAGATCGGAGGCTACCTGCACGTGGCCATCGGCCAGGAGGCGGTCCCCCTGGGCTTTCTGTCCGCCGTCCGTGCGGACGACGTGTTCTTCGTCTCGTACCGGGACCACGTGCACACCCTGGTCCGGGGCACCGACCCGGGTGCTGTGATGGCGGAGCTGTACGGGAAGCTCGGGGGCACGTGTAAGGGCAAGGGCGGGTCCATGCACCTGTTCGACGTCGCCCGGGGAAACTACGGCGGCTACGGGATCGTGGGGGGACACATCCCGCTGGCGGTGGGGGCTGCCTACGCGCTCCGCTACCAGGGGACCGACCGGGTGTGCCTGTGCTTCTTCGGGGACGGCGCGATGAACAGCGGGGCCCTGCACGAGGCCGCGAACCTGGCGGGGCTGTGGGGCCGCGAGGGGCTGTGCCCCGTGGTCTTCGTGGTGGAGAACAACCAGTACGGGATGGGCACCTCCGTGGAGCGCGCCTCCGCGGTGGTGGAGCTGGCACGGCGGTTCGACGCGTACGACATCCCCAACGAGCGGTGCGACGGGATGGACGTGGTGGCGGTCTACGAGGTGGCCCGGCGGGTGGTGGAGGAGGTGCGCCGCACGGGCCGGCCCTACGCGGTGGAGGCCCTCACCTACCGGTTCTCCGGCCACGGCGCCGCGGACCTGTTCCAGCCGTACCGCTCCAAGCAGGAGGTGGAACGCTGGCGGCAGCGCGACCCCATCCTCCTGCTGGAGCGGCGGCTCCGGGAAGCCGGCGTCCTGGACGACCAGGCGGTTCGGGAGGTGGAGGCCTGGGCGGAAAAGCGGGTGCAGGAGGCGGTGAGCTTCGCGGAATCCAGCCCCCAACCGCCGCCGGAGGAGCTGTACCGGGACGTGTACGGAGCGTGAGGGACATGACGGAGATGACCTACCGGGAAGCCCTGCGATCCACCCTGGTGGAGGAGATGGATCGCGACCCGCGGGTGCTGCTCCTGGGCGAGGACATCGGCGTCTACCAGGGGACCTTCCGGATCACCGAGGGGCTGCTGGAACGTTACGGCCCCAAGCGGGTCATCGACACCCCCATCTCGGAGCTGGGGTTTGTTGGCGCCGCCATCGGCATGGCCATGCTGGGCCTGCGGCCGGTGGTGGAGGTCATGACCTGGAACTTCTCCCTCCCGGCCGCGGACCAGATCCTCCAGAACGCCGCCAAGGTGCGCTACTTCTCCGGCGGGCAGGTGTCCGTGCCGCTGGTCATCCGCGGCCCCAACGGAGCGGGTGTGCAGCTGTCCGCCCAGCACTCCCAGTCCCTGGAGTCTTTCTACGGCCACTTCCCGGGCCTGCGGGTGGTGGCCCCCGCCACCCCCGCGGACGCCAGGGGGTTGCTGCGCACCGCCCTTCGCTCGGAGGACCCCGTGATCTTCCTCGAGCACGCGGCCCTGTACGGGATCAAGGGGTCCGTGCCCGAGGAGGACTACACCGTCCCCTTCGGCCAGGCGGCGGTGGTGCGCCGGGGCCGGCACGTCACGGTGGTGGCGTACCGGCTCATGCTTCACCTCGCCCTGGCGGCCGCGGACGAGCTCGCCCGCGAAGGTGTGGAGTGCGAGGTGGTGGACCTGCGCAGCCTGCGCCCCCTGGACATGGACACCGTGGCCGAGTCGGTGCGGCGCACGCACCGGGCGGTGGTGGTCCAGGAGCAGTGGCCGCTTTTCGGCGCCGCTGCGGAGGTCGCCGCGGGCATCTACGAACGGTGCTTCGACGACCTGGACGCACCGGTGGAGCGGGTCACGGGGGAGGACGTGCCCGCCCCCTACGCCCGGAATTTGGAGAAGCTCGCGTTCCCCGACGAGGACCGGATCGCCCGCGCGATCCGGCGGGTGTTGCAGTAGCGACCGGAGGGGGGCATGGCCGAGGTGATCATGCCCAAGATGGGCGACGCCATGACGGAGGGCAAGATCCTCTCGTGGCGAAAGCGCCACGGGGACCGGGTGGAGAAGGGCGAGGTCTTAGCGGAGATCGAGACGGACAAGGTGAACGTCGAGATCGAGGCAGAGGCCTCCGGGACCCTCCAGATCGTGGTCCCCGAGGGCCAAGTGGTGCCCGTGGGGCAGGTGATCGCGTACATCGACGGACAGCCTGCCCAGGCTGCCGTGCGGGAGGCTCCTGCGCCGGCCGCGCAGCCCGAACAGGCTCCGGCCGCGGAACCGGCTCCGGCGCCCACCGCTCCTCAGGCGGAGCTGGCTCCACCGCGGGTGAAAGCCTCGCCCCTGGCCCGCCGCATCGCCGCCGAGCACGGCATCGACCTCGCCCGGGTACGCGGGACCGGGCCCGGCGGACGGGTGGTGGAGCGGGACGTCCTGGCCTACCTAAAAAGCCGCGCGGCGGAGGCCGCTCCTCCCGCGGAGGCCGAGTACGAGGACGTCCCCCTGAGCCGCATGCGCCAGGCCATCAGCCGGGTGGTCACCCACAGCAAGCAGCACGTCCCCCACTTCTACGTCACCGCGGAAGTGGACCTCACCCGTGCCCTGGAGTTCCGGGAGCAGCTGCAGGAGGCCCTGGGCGAGGAGGGACGGGTGACGGTGAACGACCTGGTCCTGAAGGCGACCGCCCTGGCCCTGCGGCAGCACCCGGACCTCAACAGCCAGCTGGTGGACGACCGCACCCTGCGGCGGTTCCGCCGCGTCCACCTGGGGATCATGGTGGCCACGCCGGACGGCCTGATCGCCCCCGTGCTGCGGGACGCGGACCGCCTGCCCCTGCTGCAGCTGGCCAAGGAGGCCCGGCGCCTGGTGGAAGGCGCCCACGCCCGGCGGCTGCGGCAGGAGGAGTACGCAGGCGCCACCTTCTCGGTCAGCAACCTGGGCATGTACGACGTGCTAAACTTCGTGGCCATCATCCAGCCGCCGCAGGCGGGGATCCTGGCCGTGGGCCGGGCGCAGGAACGCCCCGTGGTGCGATCCGGCCAGGTGGTGGTGCGGTCGGTGCTGCAGCTGACGGTGTCCGCGGACCACCGGGTCACGGACGGGGTGGGCGCCGCTCAGTTCCTGGTGGACGTGAAGCGGCTCCTGGAGAACCCCGTACGGCTGCTCCTGTGAGCGCGCTGGGCCTGCGGGTCCGCCCCGCGGGCACCCCTAGCCGGTCAGCTCCTCCAGAGCCCGCCGGTACGTGTCGAAGTCCTGGGGGCTCCACAGGACCATGCGCACCACGTCGAAGGTCCCGGGGTTCTGCCGAAGGAACTCCAGCAGGGTGCGCAGGGCGATGCGGGCCGCGCGCTCCACGGGGAACCCGTACGCCCCGGTGCTGATGGAGGGAAACGCGACCGACCGCAGCCCCTTCTCCTTGGCGAGGGACAGGCTGGACCGGTAGGCGCTGGCCAGCACCTCGTCCTCTCCCTCCTGGCCTCCCCGCCAGACCGGGCCCACGGTGTGGATCACGTAGCGGGCCGGCAGGTTCCCGCCCGTGGTGATCACCGCCTGGCCTGGCGGGAGCCGCCGTCCCGGCAGGGTCTTGGCGATCTGCTTGCACTCCTCCAGGATGGCCGGTCCCCCGGCCCTGTGGATGGCACCGTCCACGCCCCCTCCCCCCATCAGGCTCGGGTTGGCCGCGTTCACGATGGCCTCGGTGGCCTGCTGCGTGATGTCCCCCCGGACCAGCTCCAGCACTCCTCCCCCCACGCGGACCGAGACTTCATCCACCGGACATCCCTCCTTCCTCCCTGGCCACGTAGGCGGCTCCCAGCAGGCCCGCCCGGTCTCCCAGCGCCGCGGGCACGATGCGCGCCGCCCCCCACGGGCGCTCGAAGCTAGCTTCCCGGGCAGCCTCCCGCAGGGGCTCGAACAGCCAACGCCCCGCCGCCGCCACCCCCCCGCCGATCACCACCACCTCCGGGTTCAACAGGTTCAGCAAACCCGCCACCGCCCAGCCCAGATACCTTCCCGCCCTCTCAAAGGCTTCCCGGGCCAGCCCGTCGCCGGCCTCCGCGGCCTCCGCCACCTCCCGCGCAGAAAGCGGCCTCCCCTTCGGCAGCACGCTCGGCCGGCCTTCCCGGATGCGTTCCACTACCCAGCGGGCGATGGCGGGCCCCGAGGCGATGCCCTCCAGATGCCCACGTCGCCCGCACGAGCACACGGGCCCTGCGGGATCCACCAGCACGTGCCCGATCTCCCCCGCGGTGTCGGTGGCTCCCCGGTACAGCCGCCCGTCCAGCACCAAGCCGCCTCCCACCCCCGTGCTGACCGTCACGTACACCAGGTGCCGGCTGCCGCGCCCTGCTCCCCGCCACCACTCGCCCACCGCGGCAGCGTTGGCGTCGTTCTCCAGCACCACCGGCCGGCCCAGCCGGTCCTCCAGCATCCCGCGCAGGGGAACGTCCCTCCAGCCCTGGAGGTTGGGGGGCTCGAACACCACACCCTCGCGTACGCTGAGGGGACCCGGGACCGCCACACCCACCCTGCCTGGCGGCAGAGGTCCCAGGCGTCGCACCAGCTCCGCGATGGCGTCGGCCACCGCCTTGGGCCCCGTCTGCGGTGTCGGCGCCCGCACGGTCTGCGTCACCTCGCCCTCCGGGCTCACCCTTCCTGCCCGGATCCACGTGCCGCCCAGGTCCACGGCTACCGCGGGCTCCGCCACCACACACCTCCCGACCGCCTGCAGGAACCAGGCCCCTCGAGCTCAAAGATACGCTACGAGCCCACGGGTGGGCCCCGGGAGGTGAACGATGACGTACCTGGTAGCCGCCGCCGTCCTCGGTCTGTGGCTGCTGTACTCCGCGGTGAAGATCGTCCGGGAGTACCAGCGGCTGGTGGTGTTCCGGTTCGGGCGGTCGGTGGGCCAGCGGGGCCCCGGCATCGTGTTCCTGATCCCCTTCGTGGACCGCGCGGTGTGGCTGGACCTGCGGGAGGCGTTCCTGGAGATCCCCTCCCAGACGTGCATCACCAAGGACAACGCGCCCATCAACATCGACTTTCTGATCTACTGGAAGGTGGTGGAGCCCGAGGCGTCCGTGAACCAGGTGGCGGACTTCGCAGGCGCGGCCCGCGGCATCGCCACCACCACCCTCCGCGCGGTGATCGGGGACATCGTGCTGGACGACGTCCTGGCCCGGCGGGAGCAGATCAACCACGTGCTGCGGGCCAAGCTGGACGAGGTGACCGAGCGGTGGGGCGTGAAGGTGACCGCGGTGGAGATCCGGGAGATCCTACCGCCCCGGGAGGTCCAGGAGGCCATGACCCGTCAGATGTCCGCGGAGCGTAACCGGCGGGCGGTGGTGACGGAGGCGGACGGCAAGCGGGAGGCGGCCATCAAGGTGGCGGAGGGCGAAAAGCAGGCAGCCATCCTGAAGGCGGAAGGGGATCGCCAGGCGGCCATCCTGCGGGCCGAGGGGTTTGCGCTGGCCCTGGACAAGATCTTCAGCGTGGCCCGCAACGTGGACAGCAAGACCATGACCCTGCAGTACCTGGAGGCGTTGAAGGCCCTGGGGGAGAGCCCCGCCACCAAGTTCGTGTTCCCCATGGAGTTCACGCGGCTGCTGGCGCCTCTGGGAGACCTGGCTCAGAAGGCCCTGGAGGACAAGGGGACCACCGCGTAGCCAGGCTACACGATGGCCTCGTGGGTCTGCGCGTTAAAGAGGTGCATCTTCCGCAGGTCCATGGCCACCGTGACCTCGTCCCCCATCTTGGCCTGGCTGTGGGCGTCCACCCGGGCCACCAGGGAGTGTCCCCCCGCGTCCAGATACAGGATCACGTCAGAACCCAGGGGTTCGTGGACCTCCACCCGCGCCCGCAGGGGGACAAAGGAGGGGGGAAGCTGGCCGTTGCGCAGGGCCACGTCCTCCATGTGCTCCGGCCGGATCCCGAAGATCACCCGCTGCCCCTCCCAAGGCCGCACGTACTCGTGCAGGTCGGGCGGGATGGGCACCTGCCAGGTCCCCGCGTCGAACACCAGGGTCCCGTTCCGCTGACGGACCTCGCCCGGCACGAAGTTCATGGAGGGGCTGCCGATGAATCCCGCCACGAACAGGTTGGCGGGCTTCTCGTACAGGTTCATGGGGCTGTCCACCTGCTGGACCACCCCGTCCCGCATCACCACGATGCGGTCCCCCATGGTCATGGCCTCCACCTGGTCGTGGGTCACGTACACCGTGGTAGTCTGCAGGCGCGCGTGTAGCTTCTTGAGCTCCGCACGCGTCTGGACCCGCAGGGCCGCGTCCAGGTTGCTGAGGGGTTCGTCCATGAGGAACACCTGAGGCTCCCGCACGATGGCCCGGCCCACCGCCACCCGCTGCCGCTGCCCGCCCGACAGCTGCCGCGGCTTGCGGTCCAGCAGGTTCTCGATGCCCAGCATGGCGGCGGCCTCCCGCACCCGCCGGTCGATCTCCGCCTTCGGGTACTTCCGCAGCCGCAGGCCGAAGGCCATGTTGTCGTACACGGTCATGTGCGGGTACAGGGCGTAGTTCTGGAACACCATGGCGATGTCCCGGTCCTTGGGCGGGACGTCGTTCACCAGCCGGTCCCCGATGTAGATGTTGCCCTCCGTCGCCTCCTCCAGCCCCGCGATCAGACGCAGGCACGTGGTCTTCCCGCACCCCGAGGGCCCCACCAGAACCGTGAACTGTCGGTCCGGGATCTCCAGGGTCACCCGGTTCACCGCCACCACGTTCCCGAACCGCTTGGTCACGTTCTCCAGGAACACCCGGGCCATGCCGGACTTCGCCTCCTTCGGTCCCCCGACTAGGATTCCAGGCGCCGCTTGAGCTCGTCGATGGCCGCCACAGGGGTCGGATCCACCTCGTTCAGATAAGCAAGATACACGCTCACCAGATCCCCGAACAAGACGAGGGACAGGACCCGGGTCAGGCGTCCGCGGCCCTCCGCCCACACCTCGTGGAAGCCCGTGGCGCCCAGTGCCACCTGGCGGGTAATCTCCACCCGGCGGACCAGCCTCGGAGGGTCCTCGGGGTCCCGCAGGACCACGACCTCCAGCAGCCCCTCCGGCTGTCCGACTAGCGCCCAGCCCACCGTCTCGTTGTGGTTCAGCTCCGGGAAAACGTTCCACGTGGCGTACACCTTGCTATTCTCGTTGAGCTGCGTCTTCCAACGCAGCGCGGCCGCCTCCGACAGCCGGGAGGCGGCGTACACCACGGGCAGCCGCCCCACCAGGGCCCTTGCCAGCTGCTTGGCGGGGTTATTGGCGGTGGGCACCTCCGGGCCCCAGCGGGCGGACAGACTCCGCAACGCCGCCTCCGCCTCGCCCAGTTCCTCCTCCAGCCCCTCCATCCACCCCCAACGGTGCAGGGCTCCCAGCATGGGGCCCAGTAGGTAGCCCAGAGCCGCCCGGGGAGGCAGACCCGGGGGAATCCGCACCCACGGGATTCCGTCCGCCTGGGCCCGGTCCGCCAGTAGGCCGCCCGAGGTCACCGCCACGCGCCGCGCGCCCGCCCTGCCAGCCGCCTCGTACGCGCTCAGGGTCTCCTCGGTGTTGCCGGAGTACGAGCAGGCGAAGGCCACGTCCTGCGGGCCCACCCACGCGGGCAAGCTGTAGTCCTTCACCACCGTGACGGGGAAGCCGACCCGGTCGTACAGGAGGCCCCGCAGGAGGTCTCCGCCGATCCCGGAGCCCCCCATGCCCAGGACCAGCAGGTGTCGGGGAGGGGGTAGCGGAGATCCCAGGCGCAGCCCCAGCTCCCACCCTTCCCGCAGGAAGTCGGGGGTGCGTACGACCAACCCGACCATGTCCTGGGGGTCCAGGGTGGAACGACGCCCAGGGTCGTCCAACAGATAGCTCACGATGCCCTCTGTTCGGGATGCAGTCCTGAGACCCCTTTCCTGAGGCGGTGCGGCAGCCTGCCGGCAGGCGGTAAACTGCCCTTGCCATGGGTCGCTGCGTGCTGGCCGCCCTCGCGCGCCCGGAGGACGCCCGGGCCGCCCTGACCCTGCTGCTTCCCCTCAGCCGCGCGTGGGCCGCAGAACCCGTGCTGTGCCAGCCCGTGGCGGTCCCGCAGCAGGAACCCCTGAGCACCGCGGCCACCGCCGCACAACGCTGCCGCGAGCTGCTGGAAGCCGCGGTGCGGGAGGCGGGGGTGGAGCCGCCCGTGCGGACCGTGGTGCGGGCCGGCCACGAACCGTGGAGGGAAGTCGCCGCCGCCTGTGCGGAGGAGGGCGCGGAGCTGCTGGTGCTCCTCCGGGCCGGCGGCCTGGACGAACCCCTGTTCGGGCACCCCGTGGACAAGCTGCTGCGCACTACGCCCTGCGACACGGTCCTCGCGCCCGTCCTGCCCGCAGGAGCACTGTCCCGGATCCTGGTGGGGGTGCGCGGCGGGCCCAACGCGGAGCTGGCGCTGCGCGTCGCCCAGGCGCTGGCCCACGCCGCGGGAGGGGAGGTGACCGCCCTCCACGTGTTCCGGGAGGACATCTCCGAGCGGGATCGGTGGCGGGAGGAGCGCCCCTACCTGGTCGTGATGCAGCGGGCTGAGCGGTCGGTGCGCAAGCGCATCGCGGCCGGCAGTGCTGCCCACGTGATCGCCCGCGAGGCGCCCGCGTACACCGCGGTCGTCGTGGGCGCCACCGCGGACCCCACCCGCCCCGCAATCCAGCCTGCCCTGCGGGCGGTGGAGCCCCTGGTGGTGGTGCGCAGCGGGCAGTCGGTGCAGGCGTGGTTGGCGGAGCACGCCACGGCGCCGGCCCGGTGGTCCAGGCCGGAAGTAGAGAAGTGGTTCGCGGAGAACACCTTCCACGCCCGGGAGTTCCAGGACCTGGACCGGCTGGTGGAGCTCAAGCGCCGGCGCGGCTGGACCATCAGCCTGGGACTGCCGGCCCTCAACGAAGAGGACACCGTGGGTGCGGTCATCCGGGTCCTGCGGGACCGGCTGATGCGTGAAGTGCCTCTGCTGGACGAGATCGTGCTCATCGACAGCGACTCCACCGACCGGACGCGGGAGATCGCACACGCGGAAGGCATCCCCGTCTACCGGCACCGGGAGATCCTGCCCCACCTGGGCTCGTACCGCGGCAAGGGAGAGGCCTTGTGGAAAAGCCTGTACGTGCTCGGGGGCGACGTGGTCGTATGGGTGGACACGGACATCCGCAACATGCACCCGAAGTTCGTGTACGGGCTGGTGGGGCCGCTGCTGCGGGAGGACCGCATCCTGTTCGTGAAGGGGTACTACCGCCGTCCCGTGCAGATCGGCGACCGCCTGTACGAAACCGGCGGGGGCCGGGTGACGGAGCTGGTGGCGCGTCCCCTCCTGAACCTGTTCTTCCCGCAGCTCTCAGGTCTCATCCAGCCCCTGGCGGGCGAGTACGCGGGGCGGAGGGAGGCCCTGGAACAGATCCCCTTCTTCACCGGCTATGGAGTGGAGACGGGGATGCTGATCGACCTGCTGAACCGGTTCGGGCTGGAGGCCATCGGGCAGGTGGACCTGGAGCAGCGGGTGCACCGCAACCAGTCGCTGCAGAGCCTGTCCCTGATGGCGTTCCAGATCGTCCAGGTGATCGCGCGGCGGCTGGAGGATCGGCTGGGCACACCCCTGCTGGACGCCGCGGCCCGCACCATGAAGCTGGTGCGCTACGAGGAAGGGCGGCTGTCTTTGGAGGAGCGGGAGGTGGTGGAGGTCACCCCGACCCCCGGGCCGGTGGAGGGGACCATTCTGGTGGACGGCTCCAGCACCGTTGCCCCCATCACGATGGCCGTCGCGGAGGAGTTCCAGAAACTCTATCCCCAGGTGCGGGTCCCGGTGGGCATCTCCGGCACCGGC
>JBKBVM010000349.1:0-521 GCA_046289555.1 bacterium | reverse complement strand
AGGGCTTTGTTGCCCCCCATTTGCATTTGCCGGAAGAAAAACCACCACATGCCCAAAAGCAAGAGGAACGGCAACCAAGAGATAAGCCCCGTCCAAAAGGAGCCTTGGGAAGGGGGCTCGGCTTTGATCTTGACGCCCTTTTCCCGCAACGCCTTAACCAAATCCGGGTACCCCGGGGAGTAGGTAATGAACTCGTAGGGGCGCTGCCCAAAGGGGCGGGGAGGGGCTTCTTGGCTCCGCCCCAGGATTTCCTCCCCGCGGATGAGCACCTCGCTCACCTGCCCCTTGTCCACGCGGTCCAAAAACTCCGAAAACGGGATTTCCTGGGTGGCGGCACGGGTGGTGGTGACCCAGTTCCAAAGCACCACCACCAACACCAGCACCACCCTCAGGTTCACCTTCAGGACCAATACCTTTACCTTTGCCTTAAAGAATCAATAGCCTCTTTTATATAGATATCAAGCTCTCCTTTTCTTATTTTTCTTTTTTCTACTTTTTTCACATAAGTGTACTTGGCCATG
>JBKBVM010000348.1:0-521 GCA_046289555.1 bacterium | reverse complement strand
ACAGGAGCTCCAGGGGGCAGTTTCCAGCACCACGGCCCATCCCGAGCAGGCTCGCGTCTACGTACACGGCACCGGCGGCCACCGCGGCGAGGGTGTTGGCCAGCGCGAGTTGCCGGTTGTTGTGGCCGTGGAACCCCACGGTCTTGTGCGGGAGTAGGGCCCGGAAGCGCCGTACCAAGTCGCCCACCCCGCGGGGGTCCAGGTGGCCGTAGGAATCCACCACGTACACCACGTCCGCGGGACAGTCCGCCACGCGCTCCAGGGCCGTCGACAGGTCCGCTGGACCCAGCTCGGAGACCGCCAGGAGGTTCAAGGCGGTCCCGTAGCCCGCCCGGTGAAACCGCGCCACCAGCTCCAGCCCCTCCTGCAGCGACTCCCGCCGGCACGCCACCCGGACGAGGTCCAGGCGGCTGCTCGCCCGCGGCAAAACATCCCCCTCCGGCACCCCCCAAGTGTCCACCATGGCGGCCAGCTTCGTCTGGCGCTTTGCCGGGACGGCCGCCTCCAGCACCTCCTCCGTC
>JBKBVM010000347.1:0-523 GCA_046289555.1 bacterium | reverse complement strand
CCCTGGTGATCCTGTCGTCCCTGGAGTCGGTGGGGCCCCGGACCCGGTTTGAGGGCGAGTTCTACGGGCTGCTGGTCTTCACCGCCCTGGGGCTGATGCTGATGGCCGCCAGCACCGATCTGGTGCTGCTGGTCCTGGCCATCGAGTTCGTCAGCCTCACCTCCTACGTGCTGGCGGGGTTCCTCAAGGCCCACCCCAAGAGCACCGAGGCGGGCGTCAAGTACTTCCTGTACGGGGCCACCGCGTCGGCGGTGATGATCTACGGCTTCTCGCTGCTGTACGGCCTGGCCGGCACCACCAACCTGTACCAGGTGGCCCGGGCCGTCGCCGCCGCCCCCGGCCCCGCCCGAGGAAGGCTCCCTCGGCGCATTGCCGGCGCCCGGCGGCGGCGATCCCGACCAGGGCTTCGCCGAGGCGCGCCAGCTGATGCTCGCCGGGGACTACGACGCCGCGGAGTCGGCCTTCGCGACCTATGTCCAGGCCTATCCGGACGCGGCGAAGACGCCCGAAGCCAACTACTGGT
>JBKBVM010000346.1:0-523 GCA_046289555.1 bacterium | reverse complement strand
GGCCGCTCCTTTCTGGTCGCCTCCCCCGCCGTCCGGGCCCGCGGGTGCGCCTGCTTCCGGCGGGGTGTCGGGGCCGCGACGGGGCGACGCGCAGGAATCGAGGAGTGCCTGCCGGGCTCGCTGCCTCTGACTGCCTGGGGGCTCTCGTTCAGACCGCCCGCGCCGCGGGCGGACCTGTCGCGCCGTGTGGTGGGCCCTGAGGGACTCGAACCCCCGACGCCCGGGTTAAAAGCCCGGCGCTCTACCCGCTGAGCTAAGGGCCCACCCGGGCCATTGTAGCACACACCGCTCGGGCCGACGGGAGACACCCCCGTCCCCGTCGAAGGATTCAGGCGATGCCTGCGGTCGCTCCCTACGGGACCTGGAAATCTCCCCTCACCGCCGACCTGGTGGCCGGCGCGGGTGTCGTTCTCTCCGAGGTGGCCGCCGACGGCCCCGACCTGTACTGGTCCGAGCTGCGGCCGGCCGAAGGCGGGCGAAAGGTGATCGTCCGCCGGACTGACGACGGGCGGGTCGCCGACGT
>JBKBVM010000345.1:0-525 GCA_046289555.1 bacterium | reverse complement strand
CGCCATCCTTCGGGGAGCAAGAAACGTGCCCCGGGGCAGGGAGGGTCCCGCCGGACCGGCGAACACATAGTCCGGGAGCGTCCTGAGGAGCCCACGGTGCCCATCGCGGTCGTCGCCATCGGCGGTAACTCCCTGATCAAAGACGAAGCCCACCCCACCTTCGCCGGCGAGGTCGCCGCCCTGGAGGAGACCAGCGTCCACATCGCCGAGATGCTGGCCCGGGGCTGGGACCTGGTCCTCACCCACGGCAACGGCCCCCAGGTCGGTTTCAACCTCCTGCGCAGCGAGCTCGCCGCCGCCGCCGCCCCCCCGCTGCCCCTGGACGCGCTGGGCGCCCAGACCCAGGGCAGCATCGGCTACCTGCTCCAGCAGGTCCTGGGCAACGAGCTGCGCCGGCGGGGGATCCGCAAGTCCGTCGCCACCGTGGTCACCCAGGTGGTGGTGGACCCCCAGGACCCCGCTTTCCTCCATCCCACCAAACCTATCGGCAGGTTCTACCCCAAAGATGAGGCCGACCGGCTGGCC
>JBKBVM010000344.1:290-526 GCA_046289555.1 bacterium | reverse complement strand
CGGCCCGTCGGGGTCGGGGAAGTCCACCCTGATCCGCCTGCTCCTCAAGGAGGAGGAGGCCACCGCGGGCGAGATCTACGTGGCCGGGAAGAACCTGGCGAAGCTCTCCCACTGGAAGATCCCGCACCTGCGCCGGAACCTCGGCGTCGTGTTCCAGGACTTCAAGCTGCTCCCCGACAAGACCGTGTTCGAGAACGTCGCCTTCGCCCTCGAGGTGATCGGGAAGCCCAAGGCCG
>JBKBVM010000344.1:0-280 GCA_046289555.1 bacterium | reverse complement strand
ACAAGCTGAACGACTACCCCGACCAGCTCTCGGGCGGGGAGCAGCAGCGGGTCTCGCTCGCCCGGGCCGTCGTGAACCGGCCGCTCGTGCTGCTCGCCGACGAGCCCACCGGGAACCTGGACCCGGCCACCTCGGTGGACATCATGCGCCTGCTGGACAAGGTGAACCGGATCGGGACCACGGTAGTGATGGCCACCCACGACCAGGCGATCGTCGACGCGATGCGCCGCCGGGTCCTCCAGCTCGACGGGGGGCGCGTGGTGCGCGACCAGGCTCGGGG
>JBKBVM010000343.1:0-529 GCA_046289555.1 bacterium | reverse complement strand
CCCGTAGAAGGCGTCGAGGACCTGGACCCAGCGGAGCCGCCCCTCGGCGATCTCGTCGAGCTCCTCCTCCATCCGCGCCGTGAAGTTCACGTCGACGATGTCGGGGAAGAATTCGGCCAGCAGGTCGGTGACGACCTCCCCCACGTCCTCGGGGTAGAAGCGCCGGTCCTCCAGGCGCACGTACCCACGCTCGAGGAGCGTCGAGATGATCTGGGCGTAGGTCGAGGGCCGGCCGATCCCCAGCTCCTCCAGGGTCTTCACCAGCGACGCCTCGGTGTAGCGGGGCGGCGGCTGCGTGAAGTGCTGCTCGGGGAGGACCTCGAGCAGACGCAGGACCTGCTCCACCGAGAGGTCGGGGAGCCGGGCCTCGGCCTCCTCCTCCGGCCCCTCGTCGCGCCCCTCCGTGTACACGCGGAGGTAGCCGTCGAAGCGGAGCGTCTGGCCGGTCGCGCGCAGCCGGTACACCGCGTCCCCGGCGAGCGCCTCCACGTCAACCCCGACCTGGTCGTAGCGGGCCTCGGCCATCTGG
>JBKBVM010000342.1:0-530 GCA_046289555.1 bacterium | reverse complement strand
GCTAGTGCCATGGGAGGGCTTTGCGAACTTGTAGCCCACGCCGTGGACCGTCAGCACGTACCGGGGCTGCTGGGGGTTCGGCTCCAGCTTCTGCCGCAGGTTCTTCACGTGCACGTCCACGGTCCGCTCGAACCCCTCGAAGGACTCCCCGTAGACCCGGTCGATGATCTGCCACCGGGTCAGCACGTGGCCGGGCTGGCTAGCCAGCGCCTCCAACAGCTTCCACTCGGTGGCCGTCAGCTGCACTGCTCTTCCCGACCGCCGTACCCGCCGACGCCGGAAGTCCACCACCAGCTCACCCACCCGTACGATCTCCCGGCCGCCCCAGCGGTGGCGGCGCAGGACGGCCCGGATTCGCGCCACCAGCTCCCGCGGGCTGAAGGGCTTGGTCACGTAGTCGTCGGCACCGACCTCCAGCCCGACAACCTTGTCCACTTCTGCCGTCTTCGCTGTCAGCATGATGATGGGGACCGTCGACCAGGTGCGAATCTGCCGGCAGACCTCGATCCCGTCTACCCCCGGGAGCAGCA
>JBKBVM010000341.1:266-533 GCA_046289555.1 bacterium | reverse complement strand
ACATGAAGGTCTGGTTCCCCATCCGCCAGGGCCTGTTCGGCGGCGAGCGCCAGCTGCGGGCGGTGGACGGCGTCTCCTTCGAGGTCCGCCAGGGCGAGACCCTGGGCGTCGTCGGCGAGAGCGGCTGCGGCAAGTCCACCCTGTCGCGCGCCGTGCTCAACCTGATCAAGCCGACGGACGGCGCGGTGACCCTGATGGGCCGGGGCATCACCCATGCCGAGCGCGAGACCCTGCGGGCGGCGCGCAAGGACATGCAGATCGTCTTCC
>JBKBVM010000341.1:0-256 GCA_046289555.1 bacterium | reverse complement strand
CATCGGCGATTCCATCGCCGAGCCGCTGAAGATCTTCCGCCCCGGCATGGGCCGCGACGAACGGGACGGCGAAGTGCGGGCCATGATGGTGCGCGCCGGCCTCGCGCCCGAACTGATCAACCGCTACCCGCACGAGCTGTCGGGCGGCCAGAACCAGCGCGTGGGCATCGCCCGGGCCATGATCCTGAAGCCCAGGCTGGTCATCTGCGACGAGGCCGTGTCGGCCCTGGACGTCTCCATCCGCGCCCAGATCATC
>JBKBVM010000340.1:0-542 GCA_046289555.1 bacterium | reverse complement strand
TGGATGGCGTAGGCCTTCTCCACCCCGGGGAACGAGGTCGCGATGCGCTCCAGGCCCTCCAGCCGCTTGATGTACATCTCGGCGGTCTCCTTGCGGGCGCCCGGCCGGCTGGCGGAGATGGCGTCGGCGGCGGCCACCAGGATGGCCTCCAGGCTGCGGGCCTCCTCCTCGCCGTGGTGGTAGCTGATGGCGTTGAGGACCTCCGGAGGCTCGTGGTACCGGCGGCAGATGTCCACGCCGATGGCGCTGTGGGTGCCCTCCACCTCGTGGGTGAGGGCCTTGCCGATGTCGTGCAGCAACCCGGCGCGGCGGGCCAGCTGGGCGTTGGCCCCCAGCAGGTCGGCCATCAGGCCGGCCAGCAGCGCGACCTCCACCGAGTGCTGCAGCAGGTTCTGTCCGTACGAGTAGCGGAACCGCAGCCGCCCCAGGAGCTTGATCTCCTCCGGGTGCAGCCCGTGCACCCCGGCTTCAAAGGCGGCCCGCTCCCCCTCCTCCCGGATCCGCTGGTCCAGCTCCCGCTGGGACTTCTCCACCACCTCCTC
>JBKBVM010000033.1:0-12904 GCA_046289555.1 bacterium | reverse complement strand
ACGCCCACCTACCTGTCCCGCCGGCCGGAGCTGGTGGCCGCCGGCGCGCTGGTGGTGGCAGAGGGCTGGGTGCAGGCGGAGCTGCCCCCAGAGGTAGAAGCGTACCCGGGTCCCGTACTGTGGGTGGTCTGGGACCCCGGGGCGAAGCCGCCGGGCTGGGAGGTCTTCGGCCTTCCCGATGCCCGGACCGCGGTCCGGGTGGTGGACGCCAGACACCGGGCACAGCCTACGGAAGCGTGGGTGGGTCAGGTCCCCACAGTCCTGTTCAGCCCCGGGCCCGCTTCGGCGCTGAAGCTGGCCCGGTCGTTGTCCGCCCTCGGTCACGTGGCGTACGACCACCCGGGGCTCCCCGGCCCGGTGCGGGAGACCCTGGCGCAGCTTTTCAGCCAGGGCAGGTTGACCGCTGTGGTTTGCGGTGGTCCGGTACCGGAGGGGCTGCGCGGGGCCAAGCGCCGGGTGTGGTTGGGCCCTACGGCTAAAGAGGTGTTCCTGCAGCAGGCCGCCGGCGGCGTGGACTCGGGGGACCAGGTGACCCTGGTGCTGGCTTTCGGGCAGGAGGACGTGCGCCGGGCCCGAGCCGAGTGGGAGAGCCGGCACCCGAGCCGGCAGGGCCTAGCTGCGGTGTACCGGCTGCTCCGGGACCTGGGCGGTGAGGTGCGGTGGCCGGACGACCTCCTGGCCCAGCGAGTCCACGAGGCGACCGGGCTGGACCCTCGGCTTGCGGTGCCGGCGGCCTTGGACGTGCTGGAGGCCGCACACCTGCTCCGTAGGGAGCGGGTGGCGGGGGGCTGGCGGGTGCAGCTGTGCGGTGTCGAGGGCCGGAAAGACCTAGCCTCCGTTCTGCGTTTCGCTGAGGGGGAGCGCAGCCGGGCGGCCTTCGAGGCGGGGAGCCGCTGGCTCGTGAGCTGCCCCGCGCTGGAGGTGCTGGAGCAGGTGGCCGCGGGCTCGGTTGCCGCGCGCACCGGCTCGGGTGCAGGATAAGGTATGACCACCCGGCTGGACGCGGGTGTGCCGCAGGAAGTGGAGCTGCCCGGGGAGATGCAGCGGCTGCTGGAGCGGGTCCGGGAGGTCCAGCCGCAGGCGGACCTGGACCTGCTGAAGCGGGCGTATGCCTTCGCGGTCCGGGCTCACCAGGGGCAGTTCCGACGGTCCGGGGAGCCGTACGTGATGCACTCCGTGGCGGTGGCCCACATCCTGGCGGACCTCCGCATGGACCCCACCACGGTGGCCGCGGCCCTGCTGCACGACGTGCCGGAGGATACCCCCCAGAGCTTGGAGGAGGTACGGCGGGAGTTCGGCGACGAGATCGCCACCCTGGTGGACGGCGTCACCAAGTTGGGCAAGATCCAGTGGCGGAGCCAGGAGGAGAAGCAGGCGGAGAATCTCCGGAAGATGTTCCTGGCCATGGCCAGCGACGTCCGGATCATCCTGATCAAGCTGGCCGACCGCCTGCACAACCTGCGGACCATCGACGTCATGCCCCCCGAGCACCAGCGCCGTAAGGCCCGG
Source organism: bacterium (assembly GCA_046289555.1). Lineage (GTDB taxonomy): Bacteria > Sysuimicrobiota > Sysuimicrobiia > Sysuimicrobiales > Sysuimicrobiaceae > Tepidifontimicrobium. The sequence goes on along the minus strand of JBKBVM010000033.1, from coordinate 11,395 downwards.
GAGACCCTGGAGATCTACGCCCCCTTGGCCAAGCGGCTGGGGATCGGACAGCTGCAGAACGAGCTGGAGGACCGGGCCTTCGCCATCCTGGAGCCCGAGGCGTACCGGGAGATCACGGAGTCCCTGCGGGAAGCGCAGGCCCAGCAGGAGGAGGTCCTGCGGACCATCCAGGAGGAGCTGTACCGGGAGCTGAACCGGGCCGGCATCCGGGTGGAGCGGCAGCACATCACCGCGCGGCCCAAGCACGCCTACAGCATCTACCGGAAGATGCAGCGGCCCGCCTACCAGGGCCAGGGCATCGCCCGCATCTACGACCGGCTCGGGGTACGGGTCCTCGTGGACGACGTGAAGGACTGCTACGCCGCTCTGGGCGTGGTGCACTCCCTCTGGCGGCCCATCCCCGGCGAGTTCGACGACTACATCGCCAACCCCAAGCCCAGTGGGTACCAGTCCCTGCACACCACCGTCATCTACCGGGGGGTCCCGCTGGAGATCCAGATCCGCACCCACCGCATGCACCAGGAGGCGGAGTACGGGATCGCGGCCCACTGGCGGTACAAGGAGGGGAAGGCGGGGGCGCGGGACCGGGCCTTCGAAGAGAAGCTGTCCTGGCTGCGGCAGCTCCTGGAGTGGCACCAGGAGATGCAGGACGCCCAGGAGTTCATGCGGTCGGTGAAGCTGGACCTGTTCCGGAACGAGGTGTTCGTGTTCACGCCGAAGGGGGACGTGGTCGACCTGCCCAGCGGCGCCACGCCGGTGGACTTCGCCTACCGCATCCACACGGACGTGGGCCACCGGTGCGTGGGGGCCAAGGTGAACGGGCGCCTCGTGCCGCTCAGCTACCGTCTCCGCAGCGGGGACATCGTGGAGATCCTGACCTCCAAGACCTCCGCGGGGCCGAGCCGGGACTGGCTGGAGTTCGTGGTCACCAGCAACGCCCGCACGAAGATCCGCCAGTGGTTCCGCAAGCAGCAGCGCGAGGAGAACGTGGCCCGCGGCAAGGAGATGCTGGAGCGGGAGCTGCGGCGCCTGGGGCTGCTGTCCACCCTGCTGCGGGCGGAGCGGATCAAGGAGGCGTGCGAGAAGCTGCAGGTGGCCACGGAGGAGGACCTGTACGCGGCCCTGGGCAACGGCGACCTGACGCTGCTGCAGGTGGTCCACGCCCTGGGCGGCCCCCCCGCGCCCGCGTCCGAGCCGGCGGCACCGCAGGCGCAGCCCGCCACCGCGCCCGCCCGGGGCCTGCGGGTGCGGGGGGTGGACAACGTGCTCATGACGTTGGCCCGGTGCTGCATGCCCCTGCCCGGCGACGAGGTGGTAGGGTACATCACCCGCGGCCGCGGGGTGACCATCCACCGCCGCGACTGCCGGAACCTGGACTACCTGCGGCAGCACGGGGAGCGGCTGCTGGAGGTCGAATGGGAGCCGTCGCCTGACGGCAGCTACCCGGTGGAGATCCAGGTGGAGGCCCTGGACCGGGTGGGGTTGCTGAAGGACGTGCTGAGCGCGGTGGCGGACACCCGCACCAACGTCCTGTCGGTGAACGCCCACGTGCGCCGGGACAAGGTGGGCGTGATCCACCTCACCGTGGATATCCGGAACGTGGGCCAGCTCACCGCGGTGCTGCAGCGGATCGGCAAGCTGCCCGACGTGTACCGCGTGGAACGGCTGACCGCAGGCGGCCGGTAAACCCCGGTTCCCGGACCGCGCGCCGGCAAACCGTAGGAGGGAGAGATGGGACTGCTGCAGGATCGCTGCGCCCTCGTCATGGGGGTGGCCAACCGGTGGAGCATCGCGTGGGGCATCGCCCGCGCCTTCCACCGGGAAGGAGCCCGATGCGTGCTCACCTACCTGGGCGAGCGGGAGGAGGAGAACGTCCGGAAACTGGCTGGGGAGCTGCGCGACCCGGTGCTGCTGCGGTGCGACGTCACCCGGGACGAGGACCTGGAGGCGCTGCGGGACCAGCTGGCCCAGCAGGTGGGACGCGTGGACGTCCTGGTGCACAGCATCGCCTACGCCCGTACGGAGGACCTGCGGGGTCGGTTCCTGGACACCAGCCGGGAGGGCTACCTGGTAGCGCAGAACGTCAGCGCCTACTCCCTGGTGGCGTGCGCGCGGGCGGTGGCGCCCCTCATGACCGAGGGAGGCTCCATCCTCACCCTCACGTACCTGGCCAGCGAGCGGGTGTTCCCCAACTACAACGTGATGGCGGTGTGCAAGGCGGCCCTGGAGGCCTGCGTCCGGTACCTGGCCTACGAGCTGGGGGAGCGGGGGATCCGGGTGAACGCCATCTCCGCGGGACCCATCCGCACCGCCTCCGCGCGGGCGGTGGCGGGGCTTTCGGACTTCATCGAGACGTACAAGCAGCGGGCCCCCCTGCGCCGCACGGTGGACCAGGACGAGGTGGGGGACGCGGCGGTGTTCCTAGCGAGCCCCCTCAGCCGCGGGGTCACGGGTCAGGTGCTGTTCGTGGACGCCGGCTACCACATCATGGGCGTGTAGGAGGACCGGCGGGCCCCGAGGGCGTTCCGGCTCGCGGTGTTGCAGGAGACCTGCGGGAAGCCGCACAATGGTGCGCTGGAAACCCTTTCCGCCTGGTGGAGGCACACGGTGACGGCGAACCGCACGGCCCAGCGCGTCTCGGTGTTCCAGGAGTCCGTGATCCGGGAGATGACCCGTCTGGCGCAGCAGCACGGCGGGATCAACCTGGCCCAGGGCTTCCCCGACTTCGACCCACCGCAGGAGCTACTGGCCGCAGCGCAGCGGGCGCTCGCGGACGGCTACAACCAGTACGCCATCACGTGGGGCGCCCCGGACCTCCGGCAGGCGCTGGCGGAGAAGATGGAGCGGTACAACGGGGTGCGCTACGACCCCGACCGCCACCTCACCGTCACCTGCGGGGCCACGGAGGCCATGATGGCCACCATGCTGGCCCTGGTGAATCCCGGGGACGAGGTGGTGGTGTTCGAGCCCTTCTACGAGAACTACGGGCCCGACGCCGCCCTGTCCGGCGCCCGCCTGCGGTACGTCACCCTGGACCTGTCCCGGCCGGACTTCCCGTACGATCCCGGGGAGCTGGAGCGCGCCTTCAACCGCAACACCAAGGCCATCGTGGTGAACACCCCCCACAACCCTACGGGCAAGGTGTTCAGCCGTGCGGAGCTGGAGCACATCGCGGACCTGTGCCGCCACTACGACGTCCTCGCGGTCACCGACGAGGTCTACGAGCACATCCTGTACGACGGCGCCCAGCACGTCAGCCTGGCCTCCCTGCCGGGGATGGCGGAGCGCACGGTCACCATCAGCTCCATGAGCAAGACCTACAGCGTCACGGGCTGGCGGGTGGGCTGGGCCGCGGTGGCCGACGACGCCGTGGCCGGCGCCATCCGCAAGGCCCACGACTTCCTCACGGTGGGCGCTGCGGCGCCCCTGCAGCAGGCCGGGGTGGTGGCCCTGCGGTTCCCGGACCGCTACTACCGGGAGATGGCCCGCAGCTACCAGCGCAAGCGGGACCTCCTGCTGGGGGCCCTGAGGGAGGTGGGTTTCCGTCCCACGGTCCCCAAGGGCGCCTACTACATCATGGCGGACTTCACCGCGCTGTCGGAGGAGGACGACGTGAGCTTCGCCCTCCGGCTCGTACGCGAAGTGGGGGTCGCCACCGTCCCGGGTTCGTCCTTCTTCCACGACCCGTCCCTGGGCCGGCGCTACGTCCGGTTCGCGTACCCCAAGCGGGAGGAGACCCTGGAGGAAGCCGCGCGACGGCTCGCGCGCCTGGCGGAGAAGGTGTGAGGGCCCTCGTCCAGAGGGTGCGGTTCGGGGCGGTCCGGGTGGAGGGCCGGACCGTGGCGGAGGTGGGCCCGGGCCTGGTGGTCCTGGTGGGCGTGCGCGACGGGGACACCGAGGAGGACGCACGTTTCCTCGCCCGCAAGGTGGCCCACCTGCGGATCTTCCCCGACGAGCAGGGGAAGCTGAACCGCTCCGTGCTGGAGACCGGTGGCGAGGTGCTGAGCGTCTCCCAGTTCACCCTGTACGGCGACTGCCGCAAGGGCAACCGGCCCAGCTTCGTGGACGCCGCGGGACCCGAGCGGGCCCTCCCGGTGTACGAGGCGTTCAACCAGGCCCTCGCCTCCCACGGGGTCCCGGTACGCACGGGAGTGTTCGGCGCGGTGATGCTGGTGGAGATCCACAACGACGGCCCCGTGACCATCTGGCTGGACACCGCGGAGTTGCGCGCGTGAGGGAGCTGGACCTGCGGGCGTGGATGCAGGCGGCCCTGGAAGCCCGCGGGGTGCGGGTGGACCCCGAGTCCCTGCCGGTCCAGCAGCTCCAGGCGGTGCTGCGGAGGCTGGAGGCTCTGGACGGCGTGGACGTCTCCTCTGAGGAGCCGGGGCCGTTGCGGTGGGACGGGCCGTGAGTCTGGCGGACCTGACCCTGACGCAGGTAGCGGACGCCATCCGCAAGGGAAGCGTCTCACCCGTGGAGGTGGTGGAGGCCGTCCTGGACCGCGCCCTGCGGGTGCAGCCACACCTCAAGCCTTTCCTGTGGCTGGACCCGGACCGCGTCCGGGACGAGGCCCGGCGCCGCGCCCGGGAGGCGCCGGGGGGCGTTTTGCACGGCGTGCCGGTGACCCTGAAGGACCTCATCGCGGAGCGAGGATCACCGTTTACCTGCGGGTCGAAGCTGCGGGAAGGGGTGGTGGCGGACGAGGACGCGGAGGTCACCCGTCGGCTGCGGGCAGCCGGGGCGGTGCTGGTGGGCCGCGCGCACCTGCACGAGTTCGCCTTCGGCGTGTCCAACGAGAACCCGCACTTCGGTCCCGCACGCAACCCGTGGGACCCGGAGCGCTCACCGGGAGGGTCCAGCGGCGGCAGCGCGGTAGCGGTGGCCACGGGGTGCACCTACGGTTCGGTGGGCACGGACACCGGCGGCTCGGTGCGGATCCCCGCGGCCCTGTGCGGGGTGGTGGGGATCAAGCCCACGTACGAACGGGTCCCCAGGCAGGGCGTGTTCCCCCTGGCGCCGTCTCTGGACCACGTGGGGCCCCTGGCGCGTACCGTGGAGGACGTGGCGGTGTTGTTGGAGGTGCTGACGGCCACCCCGGGCCCTTACACCGGCGCCTTGGGACAGGGGTTGCGGGGACTGCGGCTGGGAGTCCCGCGGGGGCCGTACTGGGAGGCGATGCACCCGGGAGTATCGGCTTGCTTTGAGGAAGCCCTGCGCTGCCTGGAGGGCGAGGGAGCGCGGCGGGTGACCGTGGACTTCCCCTGGGAGGCCGCTTCGGCGGTCGCCACCGCACTTTTGCTGGTGGAAGCGGCGTCGGTGCACGCGGACTCCCTGAGGGCCCGACCCGACGGGTACGGCCCGGACGTACGGGACCGCCTGCTGGTGGGCCTCTGCCTGCCCGGGGAGCGCTACGTGCAGGCCCTCAGGGCGCGCAGGGCCCTGGCGGAAGCCAGCCGCAAGCTTTTTTGGGGTTCCGTGGACCTGGTGGTTACACCCACCGTGCCGATCCCCGCCCCACACCTGGGGGAGGCGGTCACGGAGGTAGCGGGTGCGCACCACGACACCCGGGCCTTGCTCACGCGGTTCACCAACCCCTTCAACGCCCTGGGCTTGCCTGCCCTCAGCGTCCCGTGCGGGTTCGTGGGCTCGCTGCCGGTGGGGCTGCAGCTGGTGGGCCCGCCGGGGGAGGAAGCCCGGGTCCTGGCCGCGGGGGCGGCCTACGAGCGAGCCCGCGGTCCGTTGCCGCCTCCGGAGGTGTAGCCGTGCGGGCGTGGCTGCTGGCCACCTTCGACCGTGCCACCGGCCGGATGTTCCTCGGTGATGTGGGCCAGGACCGGTGCGAGGAGACCGACGTGGTGGAGGCGGGCAAGAACTCCTGCGGACCGACCTGCGCATCGCCTCCTTCGCGGAGCAGCCCGACGGCGAGCTCCTGCTAGCCGAGGAACGCGGACAGCAGCCGCTGTTCCAGCTCCTTGGTCACCTCCGACAGGTCTTTGATGGTGTCCACCCCGCGCCAGTACGCCCGCGACCGGTACGCGCCCAGGCGCCCCTGGCGGGCCAGGGCGGGGAACGTGGTGGTCTCGTGGTCGCCCACGTCGGGCAGCAGGTCGCGCACCGCCCGGTCCAGCACGTACACGCCCGCGTTGATCCAGTACGGCAGCTCCGGCTTCTCGTGGAACCCCGTGATGCGGTCGTCCTCGTCCACGTCCACGATCCCGTAGGGGCTCACGAACGGGCTCAGGACCAGGGTGGCCAGGTCCCCCCGACGCCGGTGCTGGTCCACCACCTCCCGCAGGGGGACGTTGGTGATCACGTCCCCGTTGGTGGCCACGCACACGTCCCCGTCCACCAGGGCCATGGCCTGCTTGAGCGCCCCCCCGCGGCCCAGGGGCTCCCGCTCCACGGAGTACCGGATCCGCACGCCCCACTTCCGTCCGTCGTCGAAGTACTCCTGGATGACCTCGTGGAGGTACCCGCAGGCCACCACCACGTCCGTGACGCCCTGGCTGCGGAGCCACTCGATCTGATAGCCCAGGATGGGGATGCCCAGGATCTCCACCATGGGTTTGGGCCGGTCCTGCGTGTACGGCCGCAGGCGCTCGCCCTTGCCTCCCGCGAGGATGATGGCGTGCACGTCCTCACCTCCTCACACCTTCCGGCCGGCCCCGAGCGTGGCCAGGAGGTCCTGGAGCGTGACGCGGCGCGCGGTCGGGGCGAACCCGCAGTCCGGGTGCAGCAACGCCGCCAGCGTGCGCAGGCCGTCCACCAGGCGCGGCCCGGGGCGGCTGAAGTGGGCGTTGGCGTCCACCACGTACACCCTCCCCTGGCGGAGGGCGCGCAGCCCCAGGAAGGCAGGCTGGTCTGCCAGTTCCGGAAGCCTCTGCCACGCACCCTGCACGGAGAACCCGCACGGCATGAGGACCACCACGTCCGGGTCTGCCTGCGCCACCCGGTCCCACGTGGTCCTCCAGGAGGGACGGCCGGGCTCGCCCAGCACGTCGGTCCCCCCCGCGAGGGAGACCATCTCGGGCACCCAGTGGCCCGCCACGTAAGGGGGATCCAGCCACTCCACGCACGCGACCCGCGGCCCGGGTCGCCCGGCGACCGCTTCAGAGACTGCCTGGATTTGTGCGCGCAGCCGGCCGACCAGGTCCCGACCCCGTTCCGGGACCCCGCAGGCGTCGGCGATCCGCTGCACGTCCTCCCAGACCCCTTCCAGCGAGGTGGCCGCAAGGCGCACCACCCGCACATCGGGAAAGGCCTCCGCCAGCGGCAGCACCTGGGTGGGGCCCACCGCGCACACCTCACACACCGCCTGGCTGATGACCACGTCCGGCCGCAGCTGCCCGATGCGGTCCAGGTCCACCAGGAACACCGGCCGGCCCTCCCTCGCCAGCTCCCGCACGCGGCGATCCACCTCCCGGCTGGGCTGCGTGGGGTCCACCACCGTGTGCACCACGCGGGGGCGGCTTCGGGCCTCCCCCGGGGTGTCGCACTCGTGGCTTACGGCCACCACGTGCGCCCCCAGGTCCAGGGCCCAGAGGATCTCCGTGGCGCCGGGCAGCAGGGAGACCACCCGCACGCTTACGATTTTGCCACGGCCCGCGCGGCGGCCACCAGCGACCGGCTCCCCTGGTACAATCGGAAGGCCATGTCCAAGTACCAGGCGCCCCGCGGGATGCGGGACGTGTTGCCCCCGGAGTCGGAGCGGTGGCAGTGGCTGGTGGCCCGTTGCCGGGAGATGGCGCACCGCTACGGCTACCGGGAAATCCGCACCCCGCCGGTGGAACACACCGAGGTGTTCCTGCGCACCGCGGGGGAGACCTCGGACATCGTGGAGCACGAGATGTACACGTTCGCAGACCGCGCGGGTCGCAGCCTGTCCCTTCGGCCAGAGGGCACCGCGGGGGTGGTGCGGGCGTACGTGGAGCACGGGATGCACACGTGGCCGCAGCCCGTCAAGCTGTACTACGTGGCGGAGATGTTCCGGTACGACCGGCCCCAGGCGGGCCGGTACCGCCAGCACACGCAGTTCGGAGCGGAGGTCCTGGGCGCCGCCGAGCCTGCGGCGGACGTGGACGTCCTGAGCCTGGCGGTGCGGACCCTGCAGGCCCTGGGGCTGCGGGAGGTGCAGGTACACCTGAACAGCGTGGGCGACCCGAAGTGCCGGCCCGGTTACCTGCAGGTGTTCCGGGAGTACTTCCAGGCGCACTACGACCGTCTGGATGAGGACAGCCGGAGGCGCCTGGTGACCAACCCCCTGCGCATCCTGGACTCCAAGGTGGAGCAGACCCGTGAGATCGCACGGGGCGCGCCGCGGATGCTGGACTACCTGTGCCGGGAGTGCCGGGCGCACTTCGACGCGGTGCGCCGGCAGCTGGAGGTCCTGGGGATCGCGGTGGAGGTGGACCCGCTCGTCGTGCGCGGGCTGGACTACTACACCCGCACGGCCGCGGAGGTGCACTACCCCAAGCTCGGCGCGCAGAGCACCCTGTTCGGTGGGGGACGCTACGACGGGCTGGCGGAAGTCTTGGGCGGGCCGCCGACCCCCGGCGTGGGCTTCGGCATGGGGCTGGAGCGGGTGCTGATGGTGCTGGAGGAGGAGGGCCTGGTGCCGGACCTGGCCACGGGGATCCAGGTGTACGTGTGCCACGACGGGCCGCGGTGGGAGGACGAAGCCCTGCGGCTGGTGGACCTCCTGCGGGGAGCCGGACTGCGGGCGGAGGGAGACCTGCTGGGCCGGAGCCTGCGGGCGCAGCTGCGGGCGGCCTCCCGCTCCGGAGCCCGGTGGGCGGTCCTGGTGGGGGTGCCGGAGGTTCCCCGCGGTCACGTGGTGCTGCGGGACCTGCAGGCGGGCGAGCAGAGGCCGGTTCCCGCCGACCAGCTGCCGCGGGTCCTGCGGGAGGAGGAAGGCGGATGCGGACGCACTGGTGCGGGGAGCTGAGGCCCGCGCACGCGGGGCAGCGGGTGGCGCTGTGTGGCTGGGTACACCGCCGCCGCGACCTGGGAGGGTTGGTGTTCCTGGACTTGCGGGACCGAGAGGGCGTGGTGCAGGTGGTGTGTACCCCGCAGCACCCCGCACACGCGGCGGCGCAGCAGGTGCGGCCCGAGTACGTGGTGCGGGTCCAGGGCCAGGTGGTGCTGCGGCCGGCCCACACGGTCAACCCGAAGATCCCCACGGGCGAGGTAGAGGTGCGGGCGGAGAGCCTGGAAGTCCTCAACCCCTCCCGCACCCCGCCCTTTGAGGTCGCGGACGACGCGGAAGTGGACGAGACCGTCCGGCTACGCTACCGCTACCTGGACCTGCGGCGGGAGCGCATGCAGCGCAACCTCCGGCTCCGGCACCGTCTCGCGAAGGCCACCCGGGACTTCCTGGACCGGGAAGGGTTCTGGGAGGTGGAGACCCCGCACCTCATCCGCGCCACGCCGGAAGGCGCGCGGGACTTTCTGGTGCCGAGCCGCCTGCACCCGGGGAAGTTCTACGTGCTGCCGCAGTCCCCCCAGCTGCTGAAGCAGATCCTGATGGTGGCCGGGGTGGAGCGGTACTTCCAGCTGGCCCGCTGCTTCCGCGACGAGGACCTGCGGGCGGACCGGCAACCGGAGTTCACCCAGATCGACGTGGAGATGTCCTTCGTGGACCGGGACGACGTGCTGGGGCTGGTCGAGCGCTTGGTTCAGCACCTGATGCGGGAAGCGCTCGGGTTGGAAGTGGCCGCCCCCTTCCCGCGCCTGTCGTACCGGGAAGCCTTGCTGCGCTACGGGACCGACAAGCCGGACCTCCGCTACGGGCTCGCCATCGAGGACGTCACCGAGCTCGCGAAGGCGGCGGAGCTGCGCCTGTTCCGGGAGGCGGAGGCGGTGCGGTGCCTGCGGGTCCCGGAGGGTGCGGCCACCCCCCGGCGGGACCTGGAGCGCCTGGTGGCGGTGGCGGTGGAGGCGGGCGCGCCCGGGCTCCTGCATCTGGCTTTGCAGCCGGACGGTCCCAAAGGACCCCTCGCGCGGCACCTGACGGACGGCCTGCTGGACGCGGTGTGCTCTGCCACGGGGGCCGGACGCGGCGACCTGCTGCTGTTCGTGGCCGGCGCGGGGGACGTGGCGTCTGCCGCGCTGGGGAAGGTGCGCCAGCACGTGGCGGGCCGGCTCGGGTTGGTGCGGGACGGGACGTTCGCGTACGCGTGGGTGCTGGACTTTCCCCTGCTGGAGTGGGACCCGGAGGAGGGCCGGTACGTGGCGGTGCACCACCCGTTCACCGCGCCGGTGGACGAGGACGAGCAGCACCTGGAGTCCGACCCGCTCCGGGTGAGGGCCAAGGCCTACGACCTGGTGCTGAACGGCAGCGAGATCGGCGGCGGCAGCCTGCGTATCCACCGGCTGGACCTTCAGGAGCGGATGTTCGCGGCGCTCGGCTTCTCCAAGGACGAGGCTAAGCGGCGCTTCGGCTTCTTTTTGGACGCGCTCGCCTACGGCGCCCCGCCCCACGGCGGCATCGCCTGGGGGCTCGACCGCCTGGTGATGCTCCTCGCGGGCGCCCAGAGCCTCCGCGAGGTGATCGCCTTTCCCAAGAACCAGCGCGGTGGACCTCATGATGGGGGCGCCGTCGGAGGTGGACGAGGCCCAGCTGCGGGAGGTGCACATCGCTCTCCGGAAGCCCGCGGCGCCGTAGGTGGGCGAAACCCTGCGAGATTCCGAGCGCACCAGGAGGTCGGCGATGGGCGAGCTGTGGGAGCTGACGGTGCGGGAGGCCGTGGAGGCCGTAGCGTCCCGACGGGTGTCCGCGCGGGAGCTGGTGCAGGCGGCCCTGGAGCGCGTGGAGCAGTTGGAGCCGGCGGTACGGGCGTGGGCGCGGCTGGACCCTGAGCGGGCGCTGGGGGAGGCCGGACAGCTGGACGAGCGGTTGAGCCGCGGGGAACGGGCAGGCCCTTTGCACGGGGTACCCGTGGGGATCAAGGACATCATGTACACCCAGGGCCTGGAGACGTCCGCGGGCTCCCCACTTCTCAAGGGGTTCGTGCCGCGCTACGACGCCACCGTGGTGGCACGGCTGCGCGCCGCGGGCGCCGTGATCCTGGGCAAGACCGTGACCACGGAGTTCGCTTTCCTGGACCCCGGGCCCACCCGCAACCCGTGGAAGCTGGAGCACACGCCGGGCGGGTCCAGCAGCGGGTCCGCCGCCGCGGTGGCGTGCGGGATGGTGCCCGCCGCCCTCGGCACCCAGACCATCGGCTCCATCCTGCGGCCGGCGGCGTACTGCGGCGTCGTGGGGCTCAAGCCCACCTACGGCCGGGTGAGCCGGCACGGAATCGTCCCCCTCAGCTGGACCCTGGACCACCCCGGACCCTTCGCTCGCAGCGTGGAGGACGTGGCTTTGTTGTTGGAGGTGCTGGCTGGCGCGGAC
>JBKBVM010000339.1:0-544 GCA_046289555.1 bacterium | reverse complement strand
CAGGGGATACCAGAGTATGCTAAAATAGAGCGGACGGTGGCCGTAGCTCAAGGGTGGAGCGCCAGACTGTGGCTCTGGAGGTTGCGGGTTCAAGTCCCGTCGGCCACCCCACCCAGAATCCTATCAGGATGCCCCTTACAGAAAGAGTCACGGTTTTCTGACGGTTCCTCCGCTGATCACTATGCGCGCCGCCCGCTTCGCGCATGGGGGATTATCGTAGCAGGAGAGGCGTTATGTTCAATTCTTCCGCAAGCGTTCTTAACTCTTCCCAGACCTCTGGGACGAGGGGGATGCCCTTCGCCCAGTTCTCACGTTCAGCCAGGAACTCTATCTCGCCGGGAAGATAGATGCGTTCTACACCCGGAGCAGGTGGCAGAGAGCGTACTTGTCGGATGATCGTATCTACACGGGACGTGAACTGGTCAAATGGTACAAACGCTTTTACATCGAGGGCTATAAAAAGGTGGCCAAGGTCCTGTCCTCTGGTGAAATCTGTAAAAAAGGGGGCAATCTCCGGTCCCACAGAAGAACCCGTCAACACTCC
>JBKBVM010000338.1:0-544 GCA_046289555.1 bacterium | reverse complement strand
CCGGCTCCCGCGCCTGCAGGGCCGCCCCCGCGGTCTGCGCGTGAAACCGCAGCGCCCACGATCGGGGGTCCTTCGCCCCGAACCGCTCCCGCATGATGCGGGCCCACAGGCGCCGGGCGGCTCGGAACTTGGCCACCTCCTCGAACAGGTTCAGGTGGGCGTTGAAGAAGAAGGACAGCTGCGGAGCGAACTGGTCCACCGACAGGCCTCGGCGCAGCAAGGCCTCCACGTACGTGATCGCGTTCCCGAACGTGAAGGCCACCTCCTGCACCGCGGTGGCACCCGCCTCCCGGATGTGGTAACCGGAGATGGAAATCGGGTTCCACCGGGGGAGGTGGTGGACACAGTACTCCACCACGTCCGCCACCAAGCGCAGGGAGGGCCCCGGCGGGAAGATGTAGGTGCCGCGGGCCACGTACTCCTTCAGGATGTCGTTCTGGGTGGTACCGTCCAGCCGGTCCCACGGCACACCCTGACGGTCCGCCACCGCCTGCAGCATCGCCAGGAGGACGGGCGCGGTGGCGTTGATGGTCATGGACACGGA
>JBKBVM010000337.1:0-548 GCA_046289555.1 bacterium | reverse complement strand
AGCTGGTGGACGAGCGCATCCGGGTGATGGTGACCAGCCGCGGTATCACCGACACCACGGTGTACGACGTGGAGGCGTTCCGGGCGCGCTTCGGATTCGACCCGGCCCGGCTGCCCGACTTCAAGGGGCTGACGGGAGACCCCACCGACAACCTCCCCGGGGTGCCCGGGGTGGGGGAGAAGACCGCCCGCCAGCTGATCCAGAAGTTCGGCACCCTGGACGCCCTGCTGGAGCGCCTGGACCAGGTTCCCGAAAAGCTGCGCGAGGCCCTGCGGGTCCACATCGACCAGGTCAGAGACAGCCGCCGGCTGGCCACCATCGTCACCGATGCGCCGGTGCGGTGGACGTGGGAAGACCTGCGCCGCCGACCACCGGACCGTGCGCGCCTGGCGGCCCTGCTGGCCGACCTGGAGTTCAAGAGCCTGCTGGAGCGGCTGGGGGCGGCCACCGAGGGCCCGGCAGGCCAGTACCGGCAGGTGGACGCCGACGCGCTGGCCGCGGCGGTGGCGGGGGCAGACGAGGTCGGCCTGCACCTGGTCCGGGAGCCG
>JBKBVM010000336.1:0-555 GCA_046289555.1 bacterium | reverse complement strand
GTCGGGGTTTTTCTCCTCTATGACGGCATGAGCCCGCCTTTCCGCCTCCTCCAGGACCTCGTCCACGCTCACCGCCAGGCCCTTGCGCCCGGACATCTGCTTGCCCTCCAGCAGTACGGTTTCATAGGCCAGGTGGAAGGCGCCCTCCGAGAGCTCCGGATGCCCCGCCAGGGCCAAGGCCGCCCGCACCAGGGCCTGGGGGTGGCTTTGGCGCACGTCGATGACGTTGACCGTTTCCCGGGCCCTGGGGGTGTAGGGTTCCCCCTCGGGGGCGCTGGTCCTCAGGGCCGGGTAGTAGGGGTTCTCGTAGGGTTGGAAGTACAACCCCTCCAAAAGGCCCATCTTCCAGAACTGGAAGGCGATGTCCTTGGCGTAGTAGGTGGCGGCCCCCCCGGAGCGCACCAGGACGAAGTAGGGGTCTTCCAGCCCGGGGATGAAGGGGCTTGCGTCCATGACCAGGGCCCCTGCATACTTGCCCTCCGTGGGGCGGAAGACGTGGGGACTCCCTTCCAGGATCCTCAGGGCCTTATGCAAAAGCCCCGCCCGGACGATGTC
>JBKBVM010000335.1:0-560 GCA_046289555.1 bacterium | reverse complement strand
CGCCGATGTCGGGGGAGATGATGCGGATCTGGTGCTCGGGGTAACCGGTCACTAGGGCGAAGACCGTGCGCACAGCATGGGGCGCTTGGGTGGTCATGTAGATGGTGGCCTTGCCCGTGGCCGGGTTCACGTCGGCGATGCACCCACAGCACTCCAGCGGCGCCGGGTGGCAGCGGGGATAGTGGGTCTCCAGCGCGACGACCCGATCGGCCTCGCGGAAGGCACGCTCGGTTGCCTCCCGATCCCCCGCCTCCCAGTGGTAGATGTGGTTGGTCGTCTGCCCCGGCTTGTCGTCCCGAATCAAGGGGGCCCCCGGTTCCAGGGCGCGCCGGGGGTCCACCACGGCGGGCAGGACCTCGTAGTCCACCTCGATCAGCTGCACCGCGTCCTTGGCGATGTAGGGGCTGTGGGCCACCACTGCCGCCACCTCCTGGCCCTGGAAGCGGACCTTATCGGTGGCGAGCACGGCCTGGGTATCCCCGGAGAGGGTGGGCATCCATGCCAGCTTGTGGGCGGCCAGGTCCTGCCCGGTGATCACCGCCACCACCCCGGGGAGGGCC
>JBKBVM010000334.1:0-567 GCA_046289555.1 bacterium | reverse complement strand
GCAGGAGGTCATCCGGGCCGGCAGGCTGGCGGCCAGCACCCCCGTCAAGGCGTCGGACACCCCCGAGGTGGGGCGGGTGTTCGCCCTGGGGGTGTCCCAGTACGTGGGCTCGGTGATCGAGATCGAGGCCGCCGCCTTTCCCGCGGGGCGCCGCCAGAGGGGGAGCATCCGGTTCAACGAGGCCGCCGGGTCCATGGCCAAGGACTCGGTGTTCAACGCGGTTTCGGTGATCCGGCGGCTGACCGGGATCGACGTGGGCGGCTACGACATCCACGTCAACGTAATCGGCGGCGGGCTCATCGACGGCCCCAGCGCCGGGCTGGCGGTGTTCCTGGCCATGCTGTCGGCCCTGCAGAAGCGGCCGCTGCGCCAGGACGTGGCCGTCACCGGCGAGATCTCCATCCAGGGCAAGATCCGGCAGGTGGGCGGGATCCCTGAAAAGATCTACGGAGCCCGCCAGGCGGGGATGCGCACGGTGATCATCCCCGCCGAGAACCGCGCCGACGTCCCCGCAGACATCAAGGGCCTGGAGGTGATCTGCGCCTCCACCGTCGAGGAGGTGCTTCC
>JBKBVM010000333.1:0-567 GCA_046289555.1 bacterium | reverse complement strand
AGCGGGTGGAGTCCAGGGCCCCCGACTGGCCGATCACCCGGTGCCGGGGGAAGCCGGAGACCTTGTAGGCGAGGTAGGTCATGGCGTCCAGGGGGTTGGTGACCACCAGCAGGAATGCCTCGGGCGAGTACCGGACCGCCTGCTCCACCACGCCGCGCACGATGCCGGCGTTGGTGTCCAGCAGCTGCTCCCGGGTCATCCCCGGCTTGCGGGCCACCCCGGCGACGATGACGACCACCTGAGAGCCGGCCGTCTCCTCGTAGCCGTTGCTGCCCACCACCCGGAGGTCCACGCCCCGGATGGGCAGGGCCTGGGCCAGGTCCAGGGCCTTGCCCTGGGGCATCTTCTCGATGATGTCCACTAGCACCAGGTCAGCCAGCTCGTCGGCGGCGATCCAGTGGGCCGCCGAGTGGCCCACCATGCCGGCCCCGACGATGGTCACCTTCGGTCGCATCCCGGACCCCCCTCCGGACCCCGGAGCGCGTCCGCCCACCCGCGCCGCTCCGGCGTCGCTCGGTCACTCACTCCTCGGTCACTCACTCCATGTTGTCGATCACCGCGCTGGCG
>JBKBVM010000332.1:0-571 GCA_046289555.1 bacterium | reverse complement strand
GGCGGGCGTCACCCGGGTCAGTGGCCTCTTCCCCTCCGCCAGCCGCCGCGCCGCCTTGCGGCAGACGTTGGCGATCTCCCGCTCCAGGTTGCGCACCCCGCCCTCGTAGGTGTACTCCCGGATGATGCGCCGCAGCGCCCCATCAGTGAAAGTGACGGGGTGCCCGTTCAACCCGTTCTCCTCTATCTGCCGGGGGATGAGAAACCGACGGGCGATCTCCAGTTTCTCCTCAACGCTCAGGCTGGCCCCGGGGGACTGCTCTCCGTCCCTCAGGGTGGTGTCGAAGATGTAGATGCGTCGCATGGGAACAACCTCCTCTCCCGAAAGTGGGGCCCTTAAAAACGAAAAACCTTCCGCCTCCTTAGAGACGGAAGGTGTCCTCTTCCGCGGTACCACTCTAATTGCTGCCCGCCCCTCCAAGGCGGCGCAGCCCCTCAGCCCGATACGGCCGGCAAAGGCCTCACCCGCCCACCCCTCCGGGCCCCCGAGGGGCAGGCCCACGAGGGAGGCGAATCGCCGGCGATACCGGTTCCTCGATAACGGGAGGATCCCGTCCCCACCTACTGCCAGG
>JBKBVM010000331.1:0-578 GCA_046289555.1 bacterium | reverse complement strand
CTACCAGCGGGACCGAGCCGCGGTAGGTGCGGTCCCGCCGGGCGATGTAAAGCGTGGCAAAGTAGTTGAACACAGCCGTCAGCGCTCCGACTGCGAACAAAATAATTCCAAGATAGAACGACGGATGCGCTCGGAGAGGAACGTAGGAAGTCATCAAGACGTCGGAGGTGCCCGACAAGATATTGACGTCGACGAGCACTGCTCCAGAGAGCATCAGTACGAAGGCACCCCAGGCGACCTTCGCAGAGAACAGTCTGGAGTTCAGAAGTGTGGTAGCGACGAAGTACAGGATCGCGACCTCGAAGAAGATGATCCAGAAGATCAGCATATTGAGGCCGTGGAGCGTGAGCAGGCGGTAGTACCACACGGGATCGAGCAGGTGCACCCGAGGCCACCGCGTCAGCCCGAGGAGCAGAGCAGCGATGCCGCCGATGAGCAGCGCTACGACCGCGACGACGGCATTGAGTTTGATGAACCTTTCGGCTTCGAGACACACGTTCAAGCCGGTGGTTTCGCATGTGCGAACCCTGCCGGGAGCGTGGTTGTCGTGAATTTCGGTGTCTTCCGAAACCGCGAGC
>JBKBVM010000330.1:0-578 GCA_046289555.1 bacterium | reverse complement strand
GCTGCGGGGCGGGTCGGGTCCAGGCCGACCCCAGGCGACCGACGGCGTCTGAAACCGCACTACAATTGATCTAAGTCAAAAGCGCGGGCGGGCCTGGGTCCGCCGACTGTTCGTGTGGTGAAGTGGCCGGGCCACGGCTCCGGAGTTGACGGTGGCACCGATGGATGCATCTCCTGGCGGCGTCGCGTTCCAACTGGCCCAGCGGGGACCGGACGGCTTGCGGTGGCTGCTCAAGCGCAACTGCGCCTTGACGCCGCGGCAGTGTCTGTGGGCGTCCTTGCTGGCGTGCGCGGCCGCGCTGTCGGTGGCGGCGGCGTTCTGGGCGATGGGGGCGAGGCTGGTGCTGCCCTTTGCAGTGCTCGAGTCGACCGCCGTCGCGCTGGCCTTTCTGTGGTATGCGCGCCACGCGACCGATCGGGAGACCCTGGTGCTCGATGGACAGCGCCTGGTGGTGGAGTGGGAGCAAGCGGGTGCGGTGAGGCGGCGCGAGCTGTCCCGGCACTGGCTGCGGGTGGAGGACGCCGGCCATGGGGCCGGGTTGGTGGAGCTGCGCGCCGGAACGGCGCGGGTGCATGTGG
>JBKBVM010000032.1:0-13629 GCA_046289555.1 bacterium | reverse complement strand
AGCCGTAGATGTGGACGTACACCCCCTTGAACCCGTGCTGCTTGACCGCCCGCTCGATCTCCTGGAGGCTCTCCGTGATCCGGTACGGGTTGTAGCCCGCCAGCCCCACGAACCGGTCGGGGTACCGGGTCGTGTACTGCAGGACCTCCTCCAGCTGGGTGTCCATGTACATCCAGTGGTTGCGGTGGGACCACATCTTGCACTGGGTGATGAACACCTTCTCCACCCCGGCCTCGTCCATGGCCGCCAGCATGGCCTCGAAGCTGGGGAAGCTGGGCAGGCTGCCGCCCAGGGCCCGCTCCATGCGGCACACCAGCTCCCCCTCCTTGGCTTTGTTCCACCGCGCGATGAACTCCGGGGTGGCCACGTAGTACATGAAGTCGATGGCCCGCACGTCCTCCATCCGCCCACCTCCCTTCCTGGCTCCGCTCAGGCGGTGGCCCGCTGCGCGGTCCGGCGCAGCCGTTCCTGGGCCAGCTGGGCCGCACCCAGGGCTGCCGCGTACACCCCCTCCTCCTCCGGCGGGACCACGAAGCTCACCCGGAGGTCCTGCTCCAGGCACCGCCGCATCAGCGGGACCCGGGTGAGGCCTCCCGTGAGCACGTACTGGGGTTCGCCCCGCAGGCGCTTCACCAGCTGGCCCGCCCGGCCGGCCAGGGCCACGATGGCGCCCGCGCACACGTCCTCCGCGCTGCGGCCGGCCACCAGGTGGTTGATCACCTCGCTCTCTGCGAACACCGCGCACACGCTGCTCACCACCGCGGGTTCCTGGGCCGCCTCCGCCAGGCGGGCGATGTCCGCCGCCGTGTACCCCATGTAGCGCATGGTCTTCTCGAGGAAGGCGCCGCTGCCCGCCGCGCACTTGTCGTTCAGCCGGAAGGCCCGCACCCGGCCCCGCTCGTCCACCCGGATGGCCTTCACGTTCTGCCCCCCGATGTCCAGGATGGTCCGAGCGTCCGGGTACAGGCGGTGGATGGCCCACGCCTGCGCCGTGAGGTCCGTGACCGCGAGGTCCCGGAAGGGGACCATGTGCCGGCCGTAACCCGTGGCGGCCACGTAGCCCACGTCCTCCCGCCGGAGCCCCCCGCTCTCCAGGGCTGCCGACAGTCCGCGCTCCGCGGCCCGGGCGAAGTTGAACCCCGTGGGCACCAGGCTGCGGGCGACCACCTGTCCGTCGTCACACAGCACCACCTTGGTGTAGGTGGCTCCCACGTCGATCCCGGCCACCAGCATGGCTACTGCCCTCCCGCCGCGGCGGCCACCTCCGTCCGCTCGCCCAGCAGGACGTGGTCCAGGGCGAACAGGGCGGCACCGATGGCCCCGCAGAAGTGGGACTCCTCGCTCACGTTCACCGGCACCCCGCTCATCTCCCGGATCAGGTGCACCATGGCCACGTTTCGGGCCACGCCACCCGTGAAGGTGAGCTCGGGCTCGATCCCCACCCGCCGGAGTAGAGACAGGCTGCGTGAGGCGATAGACGCGTGCACCCCCATCAGGATGTCCTCCACCTTGCGGCCCCTCGCCAGCCAGCCCAGGATCTCCGACTCCGCGAACACCGTGCAGGTGGTGGTGATGGTCACGGGGTTCCGGGCTGTCAGAGCTAGGGGCCCCAGCTCGCCTAGGGGGATCTCCAGGGCCGCGGAGGCCGCCCCCAGGAACCGTCCCGTGCCCGCAGAGCACTTGTCGTTCATGCAGAAGTCCAGCACCTCGCCGCCGGGCCCCACCCGGATGGCCTTGGTGTCCTGGCCGCCGATGTCCAGCACCGTGCGGGTGTTGGGGAACAGGAAGCAAGCGCCCCGGGCGTGGCAGCTGATCTCCGTCACCTGGGTGTCCCCGAACTCCACCTTGAAGCGGCCGTACCCGGTGCCCACCGTGTACTCCACGTCCTCCGAAGACAGCCCCGCTTCCCGGAGTGCCGCCTCGAAGGCGGCCCGGGCCGCCTCGTTCAGCCGCGCGCCCGTGTCCACCAGGGCCCGGCCCAGGATCTCCCGCTCCGGGCTCAGGATCACCGCCTTGGTCTGGGTGGACCCCACGTCCACCCCCGCCACGACCTTCTTCGCACCCCACATGTTCACGCTCACCTCCCCGCTGCAGCCTTGTGCGCCGCCAGCGCTTCGAAGAAGGCGTCCACGCGGTTCTTGATCTGCGCGTCCGACCACAGCCGCGGGTCCACCAGGTCCGACTGGATGAACAGACCCGGCACGTTCCGCTGCACCCGCATCCACTCCCGCACGTCCGGTAGCCCCGTGCTGGTGGTCCGGCAGCTCTTCACCCCGTGGAAGCAGATGCCGTCCACCTTCCAGTCCCGCACCACCTGGTCCAGCCACTCCTGCTGGTAGAACATGGCGCCGGTCCAGCCCCAGTAGGTGGCCCGGACCATCTGCTCCGCGAAGCTCTCCAGGGGCCGGCTCAGGTCGTAGGCAAAGCCCGGCAAAAAGCCCCCGCCCGCAAACACCATGTAGGTGCTGTGCACGAACACCCCGCCCCAGGAGCTGAACAGCTCCACAAACCGGCGGAAGTGGCTGTAGCAGGCGGTCCCCACCAGCACCAGCCGGAACCGCTCGTCGGGCACCGCCGCCATCCCCAGCCGCACCCGCTCCCGCATCTCCTCCAGGGCCAGCTCGAAGTACCGGGTGCCCTCCGGAGTCCCCCGGTACAGGTTGGCGATCCCCTGGTAGGTGACGCCCTCCAGGGGTGCGTTGAAGGGGGCGGGGACGTGGCGGTTCGTGTCGCACACCTCGTGGTACAGCTCCGCCATGCGGTTGGCCTCCCGCAGGTGCTCCCGGAACCGGTCGATGTCGAAGGACTTCCCGGTGACCCGCTCGCACAGCTCCACGAGCTCCCGCAGCTGGCCCAGGACGTAGCGGCAGTCGTTCTCGAAGGTCTCGCGGAAGGCCTCCGTGCCCTCCCGCAGCGACTCCCGGCCCCGCCAGCCGGGCAGGTCGAAGGTGAACACCGGACAGCCGTAGTAGTGCTCCCAGAACTCCGCCCACTTGATGTACGTGTTGCACACGTTGTTGGTGACCACCAGGGCCGGCTTCGGGACCTGTCCGTAGGGGTGCTCGCCGTGCTTCAGCTGCACCCCCACGTCCGCCTTCACGTACCCGCAGATGTCCGGGGAGAAGCCGTAGTCCTCCGCCAGCTGGATGTACGCCTGCGACTGGCCCCGGATGGCGGTCTGCAGGGACGTGATCTCCGGCGCATTGATGACGAAGTCGAAGGTCAGCAGCAGCTCCGAAAGCGGCGCCATCACGAACACGTACGCGGTGGGGTGCCCGGTCCGGGCGGCCTCCGTCATCCGCTGCCACCACAGGTCCATCAGCCGCCGGCCCTCCCGCCGGCTCACGCCCAGGATCTCCTGCGCCGACGTACTCACGCCGCACCCCCTCACGCGAACTGGAACAGCAAGCTCTCCGCAAAGGTCTCCACTTCCATGCCCACCTGCTCGAACACCGTCATGGTCTCCTCGAACTCCATCACCAGGTGCGGGATCCCCGCGGCGTCCAGGGCCCGACTGTAGTTCACCTGCTCCTCCAGCCCGGGCTCGCACATCTTGGCCGCGGCCACGATGGCGGCCTCCGCCCCCGCCTCCCGGATCCGCCGTAGGAGCATCTCCGCCTTGGGCTTCCGGGGGTCCCGCTGCACCGGGCTGTAGCTGCTGCGGTTGAGGTAACTGTCCGCCAGGTTCCGCCAGGGGTCACCGTCCAGGGGGACGTCCTCGGTGATCCACCGCAGCCCGATCATGAGGTCGTCGTCCACGATGTAGCAGGCGTTCTGGATCACCGCCAGCATGTCCAGCGGCGGCTGCTCGCAGAACCCACCCTCGAACACCACCCGGATGCGGTCCTGCTTCTTGGCGGGCCGCTGCGGCAGCAGCTCCAGCACGCGCCGCAGCAGGGCGTTGTGCTCCTCCCGGGGCATCAGGCCCGCGGACCGCACCAGCAGGGTGCTCTCCACCGCGCTCAGCAGCCACGGCGTCTCCCGCTTGATCCGGTACACCTCCCGCAGCAGCCTGCGGTTCTCGTTGAACAGGGCGATGCTGGCCCGCAGGGCGTCGTCGGTGATGGGGCGGCCGCTCAGCTCCTCGATCACGCGGCCGATGCGGCGGTACTCCCCCGTCAGGTAGTCCACCGCGTGGGCGCTGCTGGCGTTGTGGGGGTGGTAGAGGGTCTCCACCCGCATCTGGGGGAAGCTGCGCACCCACACCCCGCAGCCGTTGCGGGCCGCGTCGCAGATGTTGGGCACCACCATGAGGCTCAAGAAGTCCAGCCGCCCCGACAGCGCCAGCTCCAGGGAGCTGCGGACGATGGAGCACACGAAGGCGGCGATGCGGGCGTCCGCCTGGCGCACCTGCACCGTCCCGCCCGCGCCCGCGATCTTCACGGGCAGCAGGCCCGCCGCGTGGGCGATCTCCTCGGGGAAGAACACCTGAAAGTGCCCCACCACCTTGCCCTGGGGATTCGCCTCCAGCCACCGCCGCACCGCGGGGAACGAGGGATCCTCCACCAGGGCCCTGAGGTCGTCGAAGATCCGCTCCAGCTCCATGGCGAACCCCTTTTATCCGACCGGTCAGTCAAACCGTAACGCCTGGACCGTGCCAGTCCAATGAGCCGGGTGCTTCATCTTTCCTGGTGCGGGTGATCCACCAGGGCGTTGCGGGGGAAGAGACCCTCCTTCAGGGCCCGCGCCACCGCCTCGGCCCGGGTGTGGGCGCCCAGCTTGCGCATAAGGTTCTGCACGTGGTTGCGCACGGTGGCGGTAGACAGGAACAGCGCCCGGGCGATCGCCTGGGTGTCCATCCCCTGAGCCAGCAGGCTCAGCACCTCCCGTTCCCTCCGGGTGAGGGGCTGGCTGGCGGCGGACCCCGCGCCGAACCCCTCCCGCGCGGTGAGCAGGTCCACCAGCTCCTCGACCCGGCGCTGGTGGGTGATGTCCCGGAACAGGTGTACGACCCAGTGTTCGTCCTCGTCCGGGCCGAACCGTACCACCAGGGTGCTCTGGTTCACCCACACGTACCGGCCCTCCCGGCTCCGGTAACACACGTCCCGGGGCGGGATGGGCTCGCCCGTACGGGCCATGACGAACTCCGGGCACCCAGGGCAGCACACCAGGTGGCCCGTGCGGTCGTGCCCGGTGACCACCCGGTAACAGGGCCGTCCCAGCACGTCCTCCTTCCGCCAGCCCAGCAGCCGTTCCGCGGCGGTGTTCCACAACACCACCCGCTGACGGCCGTCCACCACCATGACGGCTTCCCCGGCCCGCTCCAGTGCCTCCCGCAGGACCCGCACCGCGTCCGCGGTCAGCCGGGGTCCCGGTACGGTCTGTGCTCGCCCCACTCCCATGGCCCGTCGCCTCCTCCTACCGGTGTTGCCAGGTGGGCTTGCGTTTTTCGAGAAACGCCTGTAGCCCCTCGTGGGCGTCCTCGGTCCGCATGAGCTCCTCCGCGTAGATGTGCTCGGCTTCCTGCAGCGCCTGGTGGAAGGCGCGCCGGAAGGTTCCCAGGGTCGCGCGCTTGGCCAGGCGCAGGACCGGCGCGCTGTGGGCGCACAGCTGCTCCACCCGCCTGCGCACCGCCTGCTCGAGATCCTCTGCAGGCACCACGTCCGTCACGAGGCCCAGTTCGCGGGCCTGCCGCGCGGTCAGGACCTCCCCCGTGAGGATCGGGACCACCGCCTGCTTGCCCATCAGGGGAAGGAAAGCCGCCGCGGCCACGGGCGGGAAGACTCCCACCCGAACCTCGGGCTGTCCGAAGGTGGCGCTTTCGGAAGCCACCACCACGTCGCACAGGGCGACCAGCTCGCACCCTCCCCCCAGCGCCGCCCCGCCCACCCCGGCCACCGTGGGCACGTCGGCGTCCACGAGGGTGCGGCACAGGGCGTGGAAGGCCTCCAGCATTTCGTGAACCTTCTCCGCGGTGTGCTCCGCCACGTCCACTCCCGCACAGAAGGATCGCCCCTCCGCGGTCAGGACCACCGCCCGCGCGGCGGGGTCCGCGAACGCCTCCCGCAGGACCCCCTCCAGCTCCCGCATCACCGCGATGGTCAGCACGTTGTGGGGCGGGCGGTTCAGGGTCACCCACCACGCCCCCTCCTCCCGCCGGACCCGTACCGCCTGATCCTGGTTCACCGCGCCACCTCCTGTCGGGCACTCTCCCGCACCACCTGCCGTCCTACCACCAGGGCCTGGATCTCCGAGGTCCCCTCGTAGATGCGCAGGGCCCGCAGGGGGTTCAGCTGGCCCCTCCTCCATCCGTGGCTGGGGGCTTGCGTAGCGCCCTCCTTCCACAGGCGGGCTGCACCATCGCCTCACCGTCCCCCGCGCGCCCGCTCCCGATCTGCGAGCACCCGCCGCAGGATCTTGCCCACCGCGGACTTGGGCAGGTCGTCCACGAACTCCACCTCCCGCACCCGCTTGTAGGGGGCCACCCGCTCCTCCACGAACCGCAGCAGCTCCTCCGGGCTCACCGGCGCCCTGCGGACCACGAACGCCTTGGGCACCTCCCCCAGTTCCGGGTCGGGCCGGGGCACCACGCAGGCTTCACGCACCGCGGGGTGTTGGCGCAGGACCTCCTCCAGCTCCGCGGGCGCGATGGAGTAGCCCTTGTACTTGATCATCTCCTTGCGGCGGTCCACCCACCACAGGTAGCCGTCCTCGTCGAACCGCACCAGGTCGCCGGTGCGGAACCAGCCGTCCGCGAACGCCTCCTGGTTGGCCTGCGGGTTGTTCCAGTAGCCCACGGTGACCATCGGCCCCCGCACCAGCAGCTCGCCCACCTCTCCGGCTGCCAGGTCCCGACCGGTCTCCGGGTCCACCACCCGCTGGTCCAGTCCCGGCACCGGGGGTCCCACCGAACCCCGTTTGACCTTCATGGGCGGGATCGCGATGTTCATCGGTCCCGCGGTCTCCGTCATGCCGATGTGCTCGGTGGCCGGGCAGCCGAAAACCTCCTCCGCCCGACGGGCCAGCTCCGCGTCCAGGGGCAGGGCCGCGGTGTTCAAAAACCGCAGCCCCCGGTAGGCAAACCCCGTCCGCTCCGCGGCCTCCACCAGCTCCCGCAGGGCCGGAGGTACGGCGAACAGCTCCCGCACCCGGTGCGCCTCCATCAGCCGCAACACCTCCGGGGCGTCAAACCGGGGGACCAGCACCTGGCAGGCGCCCAGACACACCCCGGCATTCAGCAGGGCCAGCAGGCCCGCGCAGTGGCACAGGGGCAGGAAGTGCACGTACCGGGAGCGTTCCGTGATGAACCCCACCGCCCGTCCGGCCATCAGGTCTGCCACCACGTTGCGGTGAGTGAGGGCCGCGCCCTTGGGTAGGCCCGTGGTGCCGCTGGAGTACAGGATGCAGGCCAGGTCGTGTTCTGCGTCCAGGGCCACCGGTTCCGGCTGCTGCCACGGCTCGGAGGCTTCCTCCAGCTCATCCAGGCTCAGCACGTAGCGCAGGGAAGAGGCCACGCCGGCCTCCCGCAGCTGGCTCACCCACTCCTTCGAAGCCAGGACCATCTGGGCTCCGGTGTCCAGCAGGCACCGCTGGACCTCCGGGAGCCTGCTGAGGGGGCTCAGGGGGACTGCAACCCCGCCCGCGCGCAGGACCCCGTAGAAAGCCACGGGGACCTGCGGGCAGGTGGGCGACAGGAACACCACGCGGTCGCCCTTCTCCAGGCCCAGCTCCTGCAGGGCCCGGGCCACCCTGCCGCTGGTTTCCCACAGCTGGCCGTACGTGGTCACCCGCTCGGTGGGACCCCACACCAGGGCGGGCCGGTTCGGGTCCGACCGCGCCCACCGCTCCAGCAGCTCGCAGGAGGTCAACTTGGGAAGGGTCAGGCGCCGATCCGCCGGATGACGGAACACCAACGGGCCCCACCTCCTACGCCACCGCTTGTGCCTCCGCCCCGGCCCTCATCGGAGTCCTACGAGGCCAGGGCCTCCAGGGCCCGCCGGACGTGCACGGGCGCCGTGCGCTTACGGTAGAGGACCGTGAAGTCGGTGTTGTCCATGGGGTGGACGGCCCGGTATACGGCCTGGCTCACCCGCTCCAGGACCTCTCCGTCCAGCCGCCGTCCGACCAGCAGGGACGCGGCCTCCTCCAGCACGAGGGGCCGGGAAGCCACGCCTCCCAGTACCAGCCGGCAGGATGTCACGGTCCCGTCCGGGTCCTGCCGCACGGCTGCCGCCACGCCCAGGGCCGCGAAGTCCAACGAACCCCGTCGCCGCACCTTGCGGTAGGTGCTGCGCAGGCCGTCCGCGGGCGGGAGCAGGACCTCCACCACCAGCTCATCCGGCGACTTGTCCAGGTAGCGGATGCCGTCGTCCCGGTACAGGTCCTCCAGGGGCAGGACCCGCTCCCCCCGGGCGCCCACCAGCCGCACCTTCGCGCCCAGCGCGATCAGCGCCGGAGCGCCGTCGCCCGCGCTGACCGCCCAGCACCGCCCGCCGCCCGGCGCCACGCGGCACGGCACTTCCTCCGGGCTGCGGGGGCCGGGTGCTTTCATGCACCACCCCAGAGACTCCCGCCAGTGCTCCGTCTGGTCGTAGTAGGTGCAGCGGGTGTCCAGGCACAGGTTCCCACCCAGGGTGCCCATCCGGTGCAGGATGGGGTTCGAGCACACCGCCACCGCCTCCGCCAGGGCACGGTACGCGGAGC
This sequence comes from bacterium, assembly GCA_046289555.1. Classification (GTDB taxonomy): domain Bacteria; phylum Sysuimicrobiota; class Sysuimicrobiia; order Sysuimicrobiales; family Sysuimicrobiaceae; genus Tepidifontimicrobium. The sequence continues at coordinate 4,986 of JBKBVM010000032.1, read as the reverse complement.
GCACCGCGGGCTGCGCGGCCACCTCCGCCAGGGTGCAACCGGCGCGCAGCACCAGGCCCTGTTCGGGACTCCCGGCCCAACCCCGCAGCTCCCGCAGCCCGCGCAGGCTCACCAGGTACCGGGGCTGCAGCTGGCGGCGCTTCATCTTCGGCAGCAGGTCGGTCCCGCCCGCCAGCGGCGCCGCCTCCGGGCCCAGCTCCGCCAGCTGGCGCGTGGCCTCCGCCACCGTGGCGGGCCGGAGCAACTGAAAAGCGGGCAGGCGCAGCATCCGGCTCCCCCTACGCAGGCTGCGCCGCCTCCTCCCAGCTCTGGGGGCGGGGGACCCGCTCCGGCGGCGGGAAGGAGAACGGCGGCACCTTGGTCGGGCCCACGCGGCCCGTCCGGCCCTTGCGCTGTTCCTCCAAAGCCTTGAGCACCTTCTCGGGCGTGGCGGGAACTTCGTCCACCCGCACCTTCAACGCGTCCGCGATGGCGTTGAGGATCGCGGGCACCACGCACAGCAGCGGTCCCTGCCCCACCTCCTTGGCGCTGAAGGGGGCCCGGGGTTCGTCGGTCTCGACGAGGAAGGTGATCACCTCCGGCATCTCGTACACGGTGGGCACCTTGTAGTCCAGCCAGGACGGGCCCCGGTGCAGCTCCCTGCGGAAGGCCTGCTCCTCCATCAGGGCCTCGCCCAGGGCCATGTGCACGCTGCCCTCCACCTGGCCCTCCACCAGCACCGGGTTGAGGGCCCGGCCGATGTCGTGGGCCACCCACACCCGCTCCACCTTCACCTCTCCGGTCTCGGGGTCCGCCTGCACCTCCGCCACGCACGCGGAGAAGGTGTAGGCAGGCGAGGGCCCCACCCCGGAGCCCTTGTACGTCCCCAGCTTCTGCGGGGGCCGGTAGCTGCCCGAGGTAGCCAGGCACCCGAACCGGGCCTCGGCCCACTGCGCCGCCTGGGCGAAGGAGGCACCCACTTCCGGGTTCGCCTCGTCGAAGATCCGCCGGGACCGCGCCACTAAGCGGCTGCGGGGCACCTGCAGGCGTTCGGCCACCGCCTCGAACAGGAGGTCCCGCACCCGACAGGCGGCCTCGTACGCCGCGTTGCCCACCATGAGGGTCACCCGGCTGCTGTAGCTGCCGAGGTCGATGGGGGTGAGGTCCGTGTCGGAGGTCACCAGGCTGATGTCCTGGGGCTGCAGCCCCAAAACCTCCGCCACGATGGTGGCCACCGCGGTGGCCGAGCCCTGTCCGATCTCCGTGGCCATGGTGTACACGGTCACCCCGCCACCGCGGTCCACCCGCAGGTGGACCTCGGAGTGGGGCATGTCGCTGTAGTAGATGGAGCCGCCTGCGCCGGTGAGGTACGCGCTGCACGCAAACCCCAGCCCCCGCCCGTAGGGCAGCCGGCCCCGACGCTGGTGCCACCCGCTGGCCTCCACCACCTTGTCGATGCACGCCCGCAGCCCGTTGCTGGTGATCTCCAGCCAGTTCACCGTGAGCTCGTTGGGCCCCGTGAGGTTGCGCAGCCGCAGCTCCACGGGGTCCAGGCCCAACTCCTCGCTCAGCTTGTCCAGGTGCACCTCCAGAGCGCAGCGGGCCTGCGGGGTGCCGTGGCCGCGCTTGGGGCCACACGGCGGCTTGTTGGTGAACACCCGGACTCCCTGGAACCGGTAGTGGGGAATCCGGTAGGTGACCGGCTGCTGGGTCCCCGCGTACAGCAGGGTGGCGGGGCCGAAGGAGCAGTACGCCCCGCCGTCCAGGTAGGCCTCCACGTGCATGGCGGTGATGCGGCCGTCGCGCTTCACCCCGGTCCGGACCCGCAGCAACTCCGGGTGTCTTCCCCGGTGCGCGTAGAACACCTCCTCCCTCGTGAGGGTGATCTTCACGGGCCGGCCTGTGAGCATGCTGAGCTTGGCGGCACACACCTCGTGGTGGAAGATGTCCAGCTTGCCGCCGAACCCTCCGCCCACTGCGGGCACCACCACCCGCACCTGGTGCTCCTCCAGCCCCAGGGCCTTGGCCAGTCCCCGGTGCAGGTAGTGGGGTCCCTGGTGGGACGTCCACACGGTGAGCTTCCGGGCCCCGGGGTCCCACCAGGCCACGGCGCTGTGCGGCTCCAGGGGCGCGTGGGTGTTGCCCTCGTAGAAAAAGAGGTCCTCCCGCACGTGGTCGGCTTCCGCGAAACCCGCCTCCACGTCGCCGAACTCCAACGAGGCCAGCCGGTGGACGTTGCCGAACGGCCCGTAGTCGTGGATGCGGGGCTCCGGGTTCCGAAGGGCGTCCTCCAGGTCCATGCGGGCCGGCAGCGGTTCGTACTCCACGTCCACCAGCCGGGCGGCCTCCTCCGCGGTGTACGGGTCCACCGCGGCCAGGGCGGCCACCGGCTCACCCACGTAGCGCACCTTGTCCACCGCCAGGGCGGTCTCGTCCTGCCCCACGGGGAACACGCTGTAGCGGACCGGCACGTCCCGGCCCGTGATGGCCGCCACCACCCCGGGGAGCTGCAGGGCACGCTCCAGCCTGACCGACACGAGCCTCGCGTGGGCGTGGGTGCTGCGCACGAGCTTCCCGAACAGCATGCCCGGAAGGCTCAGGTCGTCGGTGTACTGGGCGCGGCCGGAGACCTTCGCCCAGCCGTCCACCCGCGGCAGGCGCTGGCCCACCACGTTCCACAGGCGTTCCCGCTCCTCCAGCACCCGCATCCCTACGCCCTCGCCGCCTCGCGGAGCCGCCGAGCCGCCGCCTGGACTGCCTCCAGGATCTTCACGTAGCCGGTGCAGCGGCAGAACACGCCCGCCACCGCCTCCCGCACCTGCTCGCCCGACGGCTCGGGGACGCGGTCCAGCAGCGCCTTGGTGACCAGCACCATGGCGGGCGTGCAGTAGCCACACTGCAGGGCGCCACTCTCCACGAAGGCCTGTTGCACCGGGTGCAGCTGGCCGTCTGTGGCGAGCCCCTCGACGGTGGTGACCTCGTGCCCTTCGAGCTCTTGGGCCAAAAGCAGGCAGGACAGCGCAGGCTCCCCGTCCACGAGCACCGTGCAGACCCCGCACTCCCCCAGCTCGCACCCGTGTTTGGTCCCCACCAGCCCCAGGTCTTCCCGCAGCACCTCCAGGAGCGTGCGGTGCGGCGGCACCAGCACCCGGTGCTCCTGCCCGTTCACCCTGAGCCGGACCACACGCTCCATCCCACCCTCCCGTTGAACTGACCGGTCAGTCTAGTGCCTTCGTACCTCCAGCCTAGTCCGCTCAACAATCCGGCACAGGCCGGATGACCTAGGTCCTACACCTGACGGAGGGCAGGAAGTCCTCCAGGCGCACCCGGTCCCAGCCCATGGGCTTCAACCGCTGAAACGGCCGGTAGGGGGTCCACGTCGTCGTCCACCACGATGGCCACCTTGGGGTGCAGCACGGGACTGCTGATCACAGCCCTCGACCTCCAACCAGTCACGGTGTCCGAAACCCAGCCGGTTGTCCGTGAACCCCACGCGGACCGGCCGCAGGCGGTACAGCGCCACCTGGCTCCCCACCGCGGCGAAGAACGCGCCCTCGGGGGAGAGGAAGGCCTGCGCCCACGGGTACTTGCACAGGTACACCCGCAGGGCTCCCTCCCGTTCCGATCCCGTGAGGACGTCCACGGGCCCCTCCAGCTGGATGCCCTGGATCTCCTCCCAGCTTTCGTACTCCTCCGTGACCGCGCCGCTGGCCCAACCCGTCCGGGCCAGGTTGCGGCCGTGGCGGGTTTCGGGGTCGGAGAAGAAGTACAGGGACAGGGTGGAATCCGAGGCGTAGTACACGGGGCTCGCCCAGGGGCCTTCGGGCCCGTGGGTGCACAGTACCAGGACGCGATGGGCGTCCAGGTAGGCGCGGATCTTCTCGCGCAGCGCCCCCGCGTTCACTAGCGGTCCTCCTCCAACGACCCCACCGACCGCGGCTGGCCTCCCAGCCCGAGCTCGGGGCACTGGGCCGCCAGCACCTGCGGCGCGTGGCCCGCGTACCGCTGCTCCAGGGACACCACGGTGAGCGCGAAGCCGCCCGCGGCCGCCGGGTGCGCCCACACGCCCCGGATACCCGGTACACCCAGACGGTCCAGGTCCTCCCAGATGCGGGCAGACCGCGCCACCGCGAACAGCACCGCCTGCTCGTTGGACGGGTAGTCGGCCATCAGGGCGGTGACCTCCACCAGGAAGGCCTGGTCGAGCCACTCCCGTAGGTCCCGCGGTACGGTTCCCTCCACCTGTGCCCTCTCCGGCCTGTGGCCTACCGGCCCGTGCGGCTCAGCAGCTCCACCTTCCCGCGCCGGGACAGCCGCTCCACGCGCTCCGCGAAGTACGCCAGGTGCTCCCGCATGAGGGACCGGGCTCGCTCTGAGTCCCGGGCCTGCACCGCATCGAGAATGGCCTGGTGGTCTTCGATCGCCCGCGCGGCCATGGCGTCGTCAGGCAGCAGGCGCGCCAGCACCTCGTGGAACAGGGCACGGAAGGAGGCCAGGGCGGCGACCAGCACGGGGTTTCCGGAGGCCTCCGCCAGCGCCGTGTGGAACCCCACGCTGTGGGGGATGAAGTAAGGGTCGCCGTGCTGCCGCCCCGCACGGGCGTGCTCCACCGCCGCGCGCATGGCTTCCAGATCTTTCGGCCGCGCCCGCTGTGCGGCCAGGGCGGCCACCTCCGGCTCCAGGAGCAGCCGGGCTTCCGCCAGCGCCCGCAGCGAGGCCCGGTTCACCCGCAGGAGGTTCGCCAGCGACTCCGTGACGTGCCGCGGCTCCGGAACCGAAACGAACACCCCACCCCCGGCACCGACGCGGATGCGCACGAAGCCCTCGGACTCCAGGACCCGGAGGGCGTCGCGGATGGTCACCCGGCTGAGCCCGAACTGCCGGGCCAGCTCCTTCTCCGACGGCAGCCGCTGCCCGCTGCGGAGCTGGCCCCGCAGGACCATCTCCTTGATGTGCCGGACCACCGCGTCCGAGGCGCGCACGGGGCGGGGCAGCTCCACCGGCGTG
>JBKBVM010000329.1:0-594 GCA_046289555.1 bacterium | reverse complement strand
GTTTGAAGTCCTGGGGCTGGACGTGCGGGTGGTGATGGGGTTCGAGGGCCGGGGTCCCGCCCGGTTGGCCTTCGAGCGCGGGGAGACCAACATCGACTACCAGACCACGCCGGCCTACCTGTCCCAGGTAGTCCCCCTCGTTCGGGAGGGGAAGGCCATCCCGATCCTGTCCATGGGGTTTGTGAACGACAAAGGGGTGATGGTGCGGGACCCCAGCGCTCCGGACCTGCCCAGCGCCTACGAGGCCTACCAGGCTCTGTTCAAGCGCAAGCCGGACGGCCTGCTGCGTTGGAAGGCCTACCAGAGCATGGTGGCCGCCGCGTTCACCTTCCAGAAGGCCCTGTGGGCGCCGGGCGGGACGCCGCCGGAGGCCCTGCAGGCCCTGCGGACCGCGGTGGATCGCATGAAGACAGACCCGCAGTTCCGGCAGCAGGGCAGACAGGTGCTGGAGGGCTACGAGGTGCTGCGGGGGGACGTGGCCAAGGCCGCGGTCCTGCGGGCCGCCCGGGTGACCCTGGACGTGAAAAAGTACATCACCGACCTCCTGCGGAGCAAGTACCAGGTGCGGCTGTAAGGACGTGGAGGGGCTCCCCC
>JBKBVM010000328.1:0-598 GCA_046289555.1 bacterium | reverse complement strand
GGCGGGGCGCTGGAACGCTTCGTCCAGCGTTTCGATTACCTGCGCGGCGAGCTGCACGACCCGGAGTCCTACGCCCGCCTCAAGACCCTGCTGAGCAAGCCCAAGCTGGGGGCCTGCTCCAACATCGTCTTCTATCTGGCCATCAAGCCCAACGACTTCCCGCCGGTGATCAAGAATCTAGATGCGGTGGGCCTGTCGAAGCCGCGCGGGCTGCACCGCATCGTCGTGGAGAAGCCCTTCGGCGAGGACCTCGAATCGGCGAAGGTGCTCAACGAGCTGTTGCACCGTTACTTCGAGGAAGACCAGATCTTCCGCATCGATCACTACATGGGCAAGGAGACGGTGCAGAACATCCTCGCCCTCCGGTTCTCGAACGGCCTGTTCGAGCCGATCTGGAACCGCCGCTACCTGGACCACGTGCAGATCACGGTGGCCGAGGAGATCGGGATCGAGGGCCGCGGCGACTTCTACGAGCAGACCGGCTGCCTGCGGGACATGGTCCAGACCCACCTGTTCCAGGTCCTCACGTTCGTGGCCATGGAGCCGCCGCTCTCGTTCGACCCCGACCGGCTCCGCGACGAGAAGGTCCGCGTGCTCC
>JBKBVM010000327.1:307-603 GCA_046289555.1 bacterium | reverse complement strand
AAGCGTCCTGGGGAACGCGTGCGTTTCCAGCTGGCCTGACGCCTCACGGCCCTCAGAACCGCCCTGACGGCTTGGAAACAGTCAGGGAGAGTTCCACTTGGTCACAGCTCGAACACCTCTCCGGGTCGGTAGTCGGGCTTGAGATTCGGGTCAGCACTCACGGCACCAGCCTAGCTACGCCCTACCACGGCGCGCCGCCAAGCCCGCGGCGTACAGGCTCCACCCGGCGAGCAGGACGGTGGCCATTGCGACCCCGTAGCTGGGCGGCCCTGACAGCACCGGCCACACAACCGGCC
>JBKBVM010000327.1:0-297 GCA_046289555.1 bacterium | reverse complement strand
GGAGGGGTGGTGTACTGAGGGAAGCTGGCCACGTACGCGAACCCGTACGCGAGGTTGGCCAGCAGCACCACGGACACGGCGACCCAGAGTGCCGTGCCCGTCTGGCCGCGAGCCCAGGCGGCCAGGGCGAGGGGCAACGCCGGGAACAGGTACCGTTCGTGCATGCGGGTGGCTGCGGCGAAGACAACCACGCACACCGCGGAGGCGCCGAGGGCGGCCAAGCCCGGGTGGCCACGGCCTGCCACGCGCCAGGCCACCCACGCTACGGCCAGGGACGCCAGCACTTGGCCCCACACC
>JBKBVM010000326.1:371-611 GCA_046289555.1 bacterium | reverse complement strand
AGGTGATCCCCAGCCGCATGCGCTGGACCGAGCAGGGGGAGATGATCTCCCGCCGCTATGGGGACGAGGAATCGGCCCGCCGCCGGATGGACGAGCTGGTCGGCGCGGTCCTGGCCGCGGGCGCGCGCCAGCAGATCTCGCCGGGCGACGAACATGCCGGCCGCCTGGCGCGGCTGCGCGACGGGGCCTTCGCCGCCTATCGGGCGCTGGTCTACGACAATCGGGCCTTCGAGGACTTCT
>JBKBVM010000326.1:0-361 GCA_046289555.1 bacterium | reverse complement strand
GGTCGGCCACGCCGATCGCCGAGATCGCCGAGCTGAACATCGGCAGCCGCCCGGCCTCGCGCACCAAGAGCCGGAGGATCGAGGATCTGCGCGCCATCCCGTGGGTGTTCAGCTGGACCCAGTCCCGCTTCATGCTGCCGGGCTGGTTCGGCTTCGCCGGCGGGGTCGAGCGGGCCGGGCTCTCGCGCAGCGAACTGGCGGAAATGGCTCATGTGGGGCGCATCTTTCCGGCCTTGCTCTCCGACATGGAGCTGGCGCTCGCCCAGGCCGACATGGAGCTTGCGTCGGAGTACGCGGCCCTCTTCCCCGACCGCGAGGCCGGCCGGGCGATCATGGACACCATACGCGCCGAGTACGAGAA
>JBKBVM010000325.1:0-628 GCA_046289555.1 bacterium | reverse complement strand
GCACCACCGCCCGCACCACATCCCCATCCTCGGGATAGGAAAGCAGGGAGTGGATGTTGATCCCCCGGCCCGCCAAAAACCCTGTGAGCCGGGCAAGCTCCCCCACGCGGTCGGGAAGGCGCACCTCGAGGCGGCCCGAGGGCTCCGTAACCCCGGTGAGCTTAAGGAGAGCGTCCAAAAGGTCAATCCCCGTGACGATCCCCACCAAAGCGCCATCCTCCAGCACGGGCAGGGAACCGATCTTCCTTTCCCGCATCACCCGGGCCGCCTCCTCCACGGGATCCAGGGGATGAGCGGTGACCACCTCCTGGGTCATCACCTCCGCCACACGGGTGCACCCGGGGCAGGGCCCCCTGGGATTTAGGTGGCTGGTGGCCAGGCGGATATCCCGGTCGGTGATGATCCCCACCAGCCTTCCCTCCTCCATCACCGGCAGGTGGCGGATGCCCCTCTCCAAAAGGAGGCGGTAGGCCTCCTCGAGGGTCACCCCGGGCTCCACCGTCACCACCGGGAAGCGCATCACGTCCTGGATCAACATGAAAAAAGTATACCCCGGCGGGATCCGCCGGGGCCTGCGCCCAAAACCTACAGGATGTCGTCCCGGATGCAGGCCTTGTAGTGGCCGGGG
>JBKBVM010000324.1:0-642 GCA_046289555.1 bacterium | reverse complement strand
ACCACGCGGGGCCCGCCCCGGTCCACGAGCAGGACCAGCACGGCCGCGGGCACCAGCCCCTCCCGCTCCACCACGCGCCGGGGACGGTCGGCGAGCGCGGCCTCGATCCGCTTCTCGAGCGTGTCCAGGTCCACTACCGCGCTTTGAACTCGGGCTTGCGCTTCTCGGCGAAGGCCTTCGGCCCCTCCACCGCATCCTCGGTCTGCCTGAGCCCGGCGGAGAGGAATGCCTCCAGCCTGAGGCCGTCGGCCAGCGGCATGGAGAGGCCGCGGATCACCGCCTCCTTGGCCGCCCGCACCGCCAGCGGCCCCCGCTCGCACAGGGTCTGGGCCCACTGGATCGCGGTGGGCATCAGCTCGGGGAGCGGCACCACCTTGTTCACGAGCCCGATCCGGTACGCCTCCTCGGCGTCGATGGTCTGGGCCATCAGGATCATCTCCATGGCCCTGGCCAGGGGCACGGCGCGCGGCAGCCGCTGGGTGCCGCCCGCCCCGGGCATGATCGCCCAGCGGACCTCCGTCAGCCCGAAGGTGGCGTTGGGCGAGGCCAGCCGGATGTCGCAGGCCAGCGCCAGCTCGAGGCCGCCGGCCAGGCAGAAGCCGTTGACGGCCGCGATCATCGGTTTCCAGATCTCCAGGCCCC
>JBKBVM010000323.1:0-658 GCA_046289555.1 bacterium | reverse complement strand
GGCTACGACGTGCGGGACACCACCGACTCCCAGGTCTACGGGGGCGTGACCTTCGAGGACCCGCGGGCCACCGCCGCGGTGGACGCCACCCGCGGCCTGATCCTGGTCTACGACGGCCAGCCGATCCTGGCTGTTTACCACGCGGACTCCGGGGGCAGGACGGAGTCCAGTGAGAACGTGTGGGGGAGGGCGTACCCGTACCTGCGGGGCGTGGAGGACCCGTACGTCGGGGGTTCGCCGTACGAGCGTTGGACGCTGTCGGTGCCGCTAGCTCGCCTGGAGGAAGTCCTGCGGACGGCGGGGCTTCCGGCCCGTGGACTCCGCTGGATGGAGGTGGCGGAGGTCAGCGAGTCGGGACGGGCCCTGCGGGTGCGCTTTGGGGGTGCGGAGGGGACGTGGGAGCTTTCCGGTCACCGGCTGCGGGCTGTGCTGGGGCCAGACGTGCTCCGCAGCACCCTGTTCACCGTAAGGGTCGAGGGCGGGCTGGTTACCTTCGAAGGCCGCGGGTGGGGCCACGGTGTGGGGCTGTCGCAGTGGGGCGCGCGAGGGATGGCGCTGCGAGGCTGGGACTTCGCCCGCATTCTGCAGCACTACTACACGGGCGTGCAGGTGGCCGCACGGTAGCGTGGCTACAGCTCCGCCCGGACCCAGCCCCGGG
>JBKBVM010000322.1:0-693 GCA_046289555.1 bacterium | reverse complement strand
AATATTTCGCCGATACGAGCCCGATCAACGGCGCCCTGATCGCCGAGTTCGCACTATCAACTCCGGAAGATGTCGAGCGCGCTCTCGATGCGGCGCACGCGGCCAAGGATCAGTGGGCCAAGATATCGCCAGCCGAGCGTGCCCGGTTGCTCAACCGGATCGCCGACCGGCTGGAAGACAATCTGGAGCTGCTGGCCTTCGCCGAGACGATCGACAACGGCAAGCCGATCCGCGAGACGCGCGCCGCCGACGTGCCCCTGGCGATCGACCACTTCCGCTACTTCGCCGGCTGCATCCGGGCGGAAGAGGGCGCGATCTCGACGATCGATGCCGACACGATCGCCTATCATTTCCGCGAGCCGCTTGGCGTCGTCGGGCAGATCATCCCGTGGAACTTCCCGCTGCTCATGGCAGCCTGGAAAATCGCCCCGGCACTTGCCGCGGGCAATTGCACGGTGATCAAACCTGCGTCCCAGACGCCTTTGACATTGCTGATGTTCGCAGAGCTCACCGCCGATATTCTGCCGCCTGGCGTGTTCAACGTCGTGACGGGACCTGGACGGACCGTTGGCCAGGCGATCGCCGCCAATCCACGGATCGCCAAGGTCTCCTTTACGGGCGAGACGGTCACCGGCAAGCAGATCATGCATGCGGCCGCCGACCATCTCATCCCCCAGACGATGGAACTTGGCG
>JBKBVM010000321.1:0-714 GCA_046289555.1 bacterium | reverse complement strand
CCCTCAGGCGGACGCGCGATCCCCCGCCGGCCGGAAGGCTCCCCGCGCCCCCGGGGGCCGGCGCCGGTCCGCCCGGCGGCGCGCCCTGGTGGTGGTGGAGTCTCCCACCAAAGCGCGGACGCTGAAGAAGCTGCTGGACCGCCGCTACGAGGTCGTGGCGTCCATGGGCCACGTCAAGGACCTGCCGCGCAGCCGGCTCGGCGTGGACGTGGACAACGGCTTTGCCCCCCGCTACGTGGTCATCAAGGGCAAGGCCGCCATCCTCAAGGAGCTCAAGGAGGCCGCCCGCCGGGCCAGCGCCGTGTACATGGCCACCGACCCCGACCGGGAGGGCGAGGCCATCTCCTGGCACCTCAGCGACGTCCTGCGCCCGGTCAACCCGGCCATCAAGCGCATCGAGTTCCACGAGGTGACCAAGGACGCCGTCGAGCGCGCCCTGGCCCACCCCCGGGACATCGACCTGAACCTGGTCCACGCCCAGCAGGCGCGCCGCGTCCCGCTGCAGGCCACCGAACAGGACGTTGGAGTTGGTGTTGCTGCCGGTGACCACCGTCCCCAGCAGACCGACCAGCGGCGACACCAGCGGGAACGCAGGGCCCACCGCGGCCACCAGGCCCCGGGCCAGCGAGAACGTCATGCCGCCGCTGGCCATCACCGTGGCCACGGCCACCAGCAGGAGGATGGCAGCCGACGTCGGCAGTCCCTGGCGGAGCA
>JBKBVM010000320.1:0-725 GCA_046289555.1 bacterium | reverse complement strand
GGACGCCGCCGGCGCGTCGTCGTTCGCCTCCCAGCCGATGATCCACACGCACAAGCCGGCCAACCCAATTGTGGCCAGGATCAGGAACAGCCACTGATTCCACAGTAGGCCGACGTCGCGCGCGGCAATGATGAGGATGATGACCATGCCGGCCGCCAGCGCGATCCACGCCGCCAGCCGAGGATGCTTCTCGGCGAACGCTCTCAGTCTCGTCAGCATGGGCGGATTCTAATTCGATTCACGGCATGTCGTGACGCGAGCCGGCTGCGCAATGCTTTACGCGCAGCCAACAAGCTGAAGCCGCCGAGATTAGCTCAAACGCTGCAGACCAGCGCGCGGATGGCCGCCTGAAAGAGGGCCAGCCCCAGCCCCCCGCGCTCCCCGCGCGTCCAGCGTGGATGCTGCCACGGGTAGATATGATTCTCCGGGTGCGGCATCAGGCCCAGCACGTTGCCCTGCACATTGCAAATGCCGGCGATGTCCGCGACTGAGCCATTCGGATTGTCGGGATAACGAACTGGAGGCCGGGAGCTGGGTGACGGGAGCGTGTCTCCTGATTCGTCCTCACTGCCAGACTCGCCCCTTTGCCTTCCGTAGGTCAGCGCGATCTGGCCGCGCGCCCGCAGCGCCGTCAGCACGGCCTCATCGCGCGGGATGAAGTTGCCTTCACCATGCGCCACCGGGCAGTAGATCGGCTCGCTGAGGCCACGGGTGAACAGGCACGG
>JBKBVM010000031.1:0-13721 GCA_046289555.1 bacterium | reverse complement strand
CGCTGCGGAACTCCTCACCCAGCAGCACCGCGCGGGCCCTGCGGGTGAGGTCGAGGTAGCCTACCACCACGCCGGTGCTGGCTTCCACGGCGTCCAGGGCCGCGTGCAACGCGTGCACGTGCTCGGGTTCGAAGTGGTTGTTGACCACCACGATCCAGTGGAACCCCTGGCGGAGGAGGGAGGTGCACACGTCCGTCACGAGGGCCTGCAAGGCCTGTCCGGTGATGCCGACCGTGCCGGGGAACCCGGAGGCGCACCGGGTCACGCCGTAGGGGAGGGGAGGGAGGACCAGCACCCGCACCTGTGGGTCGTCCCGGAGCCGCTCTGCGGCGCGCCGGCACATGCCCAGGGAGATGAAAAGGTCGGTGCCCAGAGGGGCGTGGGGTCCGTGGGCCTCCACGGCACCCACCGGGAGCAGGAGGACCGGTTTGCGGCGGTCGGAGAGCAGCTCCCGCACCGCGGGCCAGGGCAGGTCTGCGAAGTGGTGGTCCATCGCCGCCAGGTCCTGCGCGAACCGAAGGGGTGTGCGTGACCGTTGGCGTTGCTTTGCCGATTCGCGGCCGGGTGGGCCAACTCCTGCGGTCCGCACCGCCCTTCCGGACAGCCCAGGACGACCCGACGGGTCCAGCTTGATGCCCCGAGCTGTGGGACACCATGATCACTCCCACCCCAGCTTTCGGGCCATAGAGGTCTGGTAGATTCGCTCCACTAAGCGGCCAGCTGCAGCGGCGGTCAGCGCATGTTCCCCGTGTGCCCGAGGGAGAAGCGGCCCGGCTGGGGCCACACGGTGAGGCCGTGGGGGCCCCGCCCGACCGGAATCCGGGCCACCAGGGTGCCCGAGCGCGTGTCGAACGCGTACACCTCGTCGTCGTAACGACCTGAAATCCACAGCTCCTGTCCGTCGGGAGTGAAGTTCCCCATGTCGGGGCTACCGCCGCCGGGGACCGGCCAGCGGACGAGGACCTGGAGCGTCCGCGCATCCAGGACGGTGACGCTGCCCGGTCCGCGCCTGCCTCCGTAGACCGTGTGCCAGCCGCGGTTGGTCACGTACACCCGCCGACCGCGGGGGTCCGGGTACACACCGTGGGCGCCGACGCCGGTGACGACGAAGCCCACCCGCTGTAGCCGGTCCCCGTCCACCACGTGCACGCCGTCGCGGGCCAGATCGGCCACGAGGAACCGGCGTCCGTCAGGGGCGAGCCGCACGTCCTGGGGCATGGTCCCGAGCTGTAGCACCCCGAGCACCCGCCGGGAATGCGTGTCTACCTTCACCAGCCGACCGTCGAACTCGCAGCTCAAAAGGAAGTACGAGCCGTCGCCGGAGAAGTCCAGGTGGTTGGGGCCTCGACAGGGGATGGCCACGCTGGCCATGAGGTGGAAGGTGTGTGGATCCCGGAAGTCCAGGCGCCGCAGGCGCTCGGCCACCACCACCGCGAACCGGCCATCCGGGGTAAAGTACAGGTTGTACGGGTCATCCACCGCCACCGGGCGCCCGGGCCGGCCGGACCGCGGATCGATGGGCGTGAGGGTATCTGCGCCGTTGTTGTTCACCCACAGGACGCGCAGGTCGTAGGAGGGCACCACGTGCTGCGGCGCTTTCCCCACCGGGAAGGTGGCGAGGGCTCGCCGCGTGACAGGATCCAGCACCGTCACGGTGTTGGACAGGCTGTTGGGCACGTAGACCCGTACGGGTAGCGTCTGGAGGTCCGCGCGCAGGCCAGCTACGGGTGAGGAGGGTACCTGCGTGGGGACCGGCCGGCTCAGGGCGGGGAGGGTGGGTGAGCGGCCGGCGGGGCCAGAGCAGGCGGCCAGTCCCAGCACCACGAGAGCTAGCGCCACGCGCGGACCTCGAAACCGCAGGGGGCTGAGCCGGGGACTCCTCACGCGTCGGGCTCCAGGGCGAGCGTGGTCCGCAGCCAGTCCAGCAGGACGTCCAGGGCCGAAGGAGCGGGCTGGATGCCGGTGCGGTCCGCGACCTCCAGGAGCACGTCGGGGCTGAGTTCCGCCACGAGGGTGATCGCCCAGCCCGCATGTTGCCAGTGGACCAGCTGACGCAGACCCGACGAACGGACCCACACCGGCCCGCCCCGTCGGTAGACCACCCGGCTGCCTGCGGGGGGCGCGGCGGCCGCCTGGGGCGTCCAGGACACCACCAGGGTGGTGAGGCCGTCGGAGTAAGCCCTGCGCACCGTGGTGCCGCGGTCCTCCACGAGGAACGCGGTGACGGGGCTGAAGCCATCGGGCAGCTGGACGTCCGGCAGGTGCCTGCCGAAGGCGGAGGTCACCTCCTGGAGGGTTGCTGTCCGGGGCGGCGGTTCGCGGCGCAGCTGCAGGTCCTCGGGAAGCTTCCGCGACCGCATCCACCCTACGGGACGCGGCGTGAAGTTGACGAAGCTGCTGAACTCACGCGCCCCACCGTCCGCGGAGGTCCGCTCGGATCGGAGGATGACGCCCGTGTGGACGTCCACGTGGACCGTCGCGGTGGGACGGCCGGGCTGCCTGGGCACCATCTTCAGCCGCTGGGTCTGGCGGCCCAGGAGGCGGGAGGGTGCGGAGCTGACCGAGTAGTTCCGCATAAGCCAGGCGACCTGCTGGCGGGCGGACACCTGGGGCCGGTAGGCCGGGTACACGCGGCCGCGGCGCGTGTGTGGGTCGTACTCCAGCGTCCGGTCGGAGGTGTGCCAGACGACCCGTCGGTCGTGGCCGCCGGACAGAGGCCGGTACACGAGCCGTGTGCCCACCGCGGGGTCGTGCTGGACGTGCGCCAGTGCGAGGTGCGGCTGCTGGCCCTCCCACGTAGCCAGGAGCTGCTCGGCGGAGTAGGCCACACGTTCGTGGGCAACCGCCGCCCGCAGGAGGAGCTCGAGGGATGGCGCTTGTGCTGCCGCCGGCCGGACCAGCAGACCGAGGGAGACCAGCAGCAGTGCAGCCGCAAGCGTTCTCAAGGGTTGTCCTCCACGGGTTCCTGTAGAAGTGCGGAGAGAAACGAGGCCAGCCCGAGGTCGTTCAAGGGGGTGTGCGTGGCCAGTCGGGCGTGCTCCCGCAGCTCCCGCACGGCCCGGCCGGACCCAGGGGGCAGGTGAGAGACCCGGGCTGAGGCGACGGTCAGCAGGGCGGTGGCGGCTGCCACCGCGAGCCACCGGGTCACGTACAGGCGGGGCCGGCGAGCCCCCAGATCGGCCCTGAGGAGGCGGGACAGGAGCTCCGGGTCGGGGTCCGGCGGTTTCGCGGCAGCCAGCAGGCGGCGGAGGGCAAGGAGGTCTGAGACCGTCTCCCGGCAGGACGGACACTCTGCCAGGTGGGCGGCGACTTCCGCAGCCTCGTGCGCGGACAGAGCACCGTCCACGTACCCGCTCAAGAGGTCCTGCGGGTGCCTCATCCCAGCTCCCCCCGCCTCAGGGCGTCCACGTATGCGCGCAGCCACTCCCGCAATGCCAGCCGGCCTCGGTGAAGCCTGGACCGCACGGTGCCGGCCGGACAGCGGAGGACGCGCGCGGCGTCCTCATAGGACAGCCCCTCGAGGTCCACCAGGATCACCGCCACCCGGAACTCCGGGGGCAGGGCGTCCAGGGCCCTCTGCACCGGGCCGTCCAGCTGCTGCTCCAGCGCGGCCTCCGGGTCCGCCCAGCTCCCGGTGACCGACAGGTTGCCGGACAGGTCGTCCAGGGGCACGTACGACTGTCGGCGCTGGCGCCGCGTGCGGTCTACGAAGGAGTTGTACAGGATACGCAACCACCACCGGTCAAACCGTGTGCCCGGGCGGAAGCGGGAGAAGGCCCGGAAGGCCTCCTCCGCCGCCTGCTGGACTAGGTCCGCCGCCTCCTCCGGGTCGCCCGTCAGCCGGTAGGCGAAGCGGTAGGCCGACCGCCAGTGGGCCTCCACCAGGCGGCCGAACTCGGCCCGGGCGTCCTCCGCCCCGGCACTCTGTGAAGGCAGCGCGCCGGCCTCCGCTTCCATACCGGTTACTTGAGCACCGTCACACGGGTGGCGGTGTACGCGGCCTGCTTGCCGGAGCCACGCCACGTGCCCAGGACCCGCACCAAGGCCCCGCGCTTCAGCTCCGCGGCGCTCACGCTCTTGCCCGCCCGCAGGAACCGGGTGGACGCCGCTTCGTCGATCCGGATCCGGGCACGCCGGGCCATGGGCCCCCGGAACACCCGGTCCACGGACAGCTCGAACCAGCCCTTCGAGACCTCCACCACGGTCCCCTGCACCTCGAAGGACGCGCCAGCACTGGGTGCGGGGCGCTTGGGGGTTGTCGCCGCACCCGCGGAGAGGACGCTGCCGGCCACGAGGAGCGTGGCCAAGCCCGCTGCCAACCAGCTTCTCATCGCACCACCTCCAGCGGTCGTTTTCAACCGGTTAGCGCAGGAACGGCCCCGGAGGTTCCCGCAGCCCCCGTCTGGAAGGCGGGCCGTCGCCGCGCCGGGATCTTTGCGGCCGGGAACCGGGGGGCCGCCTGCCACGCTATACCTTTTAAGGGGCAGCGCAGGAGGTGAGCGCCGTGGGATTCGGCGGGATCGGAGCCTCGGAGCTTCTGGTCATCCTGGTGATCGCTCTCCTGATCTTCGGGCCCTCCCGCCTCGCGGACATCGGGTCCTCCCTGGGTAAGGCGGTCCGGGACTTCCGCAAGGCGATGCAGGACGAGGACCACCGCGAGGAGCTGAGGGACCGAGAAGTCGGCACGGGCGTGTCGGGCCAAGCCCCTAGGGGCCCAGGAGGTCCGTGACCGTGCCCACCCGGTAGCCCAGTCTTCGCAGGGTCCAGACCACGTCTGGGAGGACCCGCAGCGTGCTCGGAATGCCCTGGTGCAGGAGGACGATGCCTCCGCCAAACACCCGGGAGAGTAGACGCGTGCGCACCCGCTCGGGGTTCCCATCCAGGTAGTCACCTGGGTCGTCCGTCCACAGGACGACTACCAGCCCCAACGCGGAGGCCGCCCGCAGCACGTCGCGGTGGAAGCCCCCACCTGGCGGACGCAGGTACCGGGGCCGGACCCCCGTGGCCGCTTCCAGGGCCCGCTGGGCCCGTGCCAGCTCTTCCCGCAGCTCCGCGGGTGGCAGGCGCGTGAGCGGCACGTGCCGGTACCCGTGGTTGCCGACCTCGTGGCCTTCCTGCGCGATGGCTCGCGCGAAGTACGGGTACTGGTCGACCCGCTCGCCCACGAGAAAGAACGTGGCGTGAACTCTGAGGCGGCGCAGGGTATCCAGCAGCAGGGGCGTGTACAGCGGTTCCGGGCCGTCGTCGAACGTCAAGGCCACGGACCTGCTCGGAGGTCGACCCCGGGACACCGTGCCATCCACCACCCCTCCCGCCAGCATTCCCAGCAGGCGGATGCGGAACTGGTCCGCCCGGCTCCACGCGGCCCGCAACCCCGCCACGGTCCCGGGAGGGCCCGCCTCCTCAGGCCTCCCCACGGCCCCCACGCGAGCCACGTGCGGGAAAGAGGGGTGCACCCACGTGCGCGGCAGCCTGCGGACCAGCTCCGCGGGCGGTAGTCCGGCAAGCGACCACACCTCCGCCCGTGAAGCGGCCGCGGTGAAGCCCACATCCCGGCGGTTGCCGTCGAAGGGGCCGGCGTGTTCTTCGAGGGCGGTGACGTCCAACTCGTCCAACGCCGGGACGTCCTCGAACGTACTGCGGATCAGGGTCCCCACGGTGGTCTGCAGGGCCGACAAGGGGTCCGGATCAGAGGGCCGGTAGGTGACCGTGACCGCGGCCACCGTGATGAGCCCGTTGGTGTCAGCTGCGATACGCACCGCGCGCGCCTCCAGGCCCGCGCGCCGGACCGACCGCAGGATGGCCTCCTCGACCTGGGGCAACCTCCCCGCGAGCCGGACCCCCCGCTTGACACCTGCGGACGCGTCGGGGCCAGGCACCTGCAGGGCGCACAGGAGGAACCCCAGGAGGGCCGCAAGCGCTTTCCACAGGGGGTGACGAGCTGCGCGGCGGTCCTGAGGGGTCAATGTGCCGGAACTGCCAGCCATCTGGCCGAATCCTCCTCAATCTTCATCTTCGGACCCAGGCTACGGCTCCCTTTCGGAGGCCCTCCCACGACACCGAACGAGGGGGTGGGAAGCCCGGTAGGGAGTGAGTCGTCGACCTGCACGGTTGGTTTTACCGTAACGTAAGCGGCCAGGACCGACGGGAGGTTCCTGGAGATGCCATCCGAGGCGCTGGAGCGTGAGGCCCGGTGGGCGGTGCGTCTGGCGTGGCTGGCCTTGCTCCTTTGGCTGGCGTCGCGGCTGCGGACAAGCCTGCTGACCTTGTCCCTCTCTGCAGTGGTGGCGGCGCTGCTCTCCCCGCTGGCGGACTGGGCATCCCGGAAGGCGGGGGGCCGGCGTGCGGTGGGCGCCACCGTAGCGGTGGGAGCCTGCCTGGCGGCGGTGGCGGTGGCTGCGCGCCTGCTGGCCGGGCCCGTGGGTCGGGAGGTCGCCCGCCTGGTGGCCCTGGCTCCCGTGTACGCGCGCCTGGCGGCGCAGCACCTGGCCGACCTGGAAGCCCGGTGGTCCTTCGGTCAGGACCTGGGCCTGACGCGGCTTGTGACCTCCGCGGCCGTAGCTGCGGTGGAGCGGGTGGTGAGCGGGTCCGTGGCCGTGGGCAGCCACGCATACGCGGCCCTCCTGGTGCCGGTGCTCGCCTTCTTCCTCCTGAAGGACGGGCCGCAACTCGGCCGTGCCGCAGGAATGTGGCTGCCGCTTCCCTGGCGGGACGCCGCGGCCCGCGCCGTGCAGGCGATGGTGTGGGCCCTGAACCGCTACCTCGTCGGTCTCCTGTCCATCGCGGCGTTGACGTGGCTGGTGCTGTGGGTCGGGTTGTGGCGGCTGGCAATCCCCAACCCCCTGGGCTGGTCGGCGCTGGTGGCGGCTGCGGAGACTGTCCCCTACCTCGGCCCGCTGTTCGCCCTGGTGACCCTGGGGACCGCGGCGTTCGCGCGAGGGGTTGGGACCGGCGTAGGCGTGGTGGTCTTGCTGCTGGCCATCCGCGGGGCCGTGGACGCCGTGGTGGCTCCCCTGGTGCTGCGGAACCTGCTGCGGCTGCACCCGGTGGTGGTGATCGCCAGCGTGCTGGTCGGGACGGAGCTGTTCGGGGTCCTCGGGGCCTTCCTGGCGGCTCCTACGGCCACCGCGGTGGCAACCCTCCTCCGGACGCTCGCGCAAGCAGACGCCGGGACGGGATCGTGAAGCTCGACTGACTCGGCTTTCGGACTGCGACGCTGGGCTACGCCCTAAGCTCCCAGGCCGTTGGAGGGTGGAGGGCTCTCCGGCAGGACGCCGCGCAGGAGGAATCCGGCGGGGTCCCGGAGCTCGGGAGGCAGGTGTCGCACGGCTTCGTGCAGCAGGTTGCGGCAGATGCGGTCCCCGCAGACCTGCTGGGCCTGGTCCAGCAGGTCCCGCAGCTGCTGGCGGTACTGGTCGAGCCGCCGGAGCACGGTGGCGTGGGAGACCGACACGCTGCCGTCGCGAGAGACCGAAGGCTCGAACAGAGGGATCACCGGCAGCCGGTCCAGGAGCCGCTCCGCCAGCTCCGGGCCCGCGGTCTGCTCGAACCCTTCAATGAAGTACCACGCCAGGGCGTAGAAGCTCTTGGCCAGCAGCCGGGAGGCTTCAGCGGGATGCAGGTCCGCGGTGGGGTCCCCGACGGAGGCGGACACCGCACTGATCTCCGCTGCCAGCCGGGCGCGCCGGTGCGGGTCCGACAGGAGCTCGCACAGGGCCCCCACCACCCGCGGGTCGAACTGTGTGCCGGCCTGACGCTGTAACTCCGCAAGGGCGTTCTCCCAGGTGGTGCCCCGGCGGTACGGCCGGTCCGCGGTCATGGCCTCGAAGGCGTCCGCCACGGCCACGATTCTGGACAGCAGCGGGATGCGGTCGCCCGCGAGCCTAGAGGGGTAGCCCGTGCCGTCGAACCACTCGTGGGCGTGGCGGACCGCCTCCACCACCTCCTCCGGCAGCCCTGCGGCCGCCAGGATCCGCGCACCGATCAGGGAGTGCTGCTCCACCTCCCGGCGCTCGGCCTGCGACAGGTTTCCGGGCTTGAGCAGCACGGCGTCCCGCACGCCGATCTTGCCGATGTCGTGCAGGAGGGCCGCGGTGTCCAGGTAATCCAAGAGATGAGGGTCCAGGCGCAGGCCCTGGCCTATGGCTCGCGCCAGGGCCTGGATGCGGCGGGAGTGGCCTCCCGTGGGGTGGTCGCGGGCGTCCACCGCCTCCGCGAGGCTCACGATCATCCGGTCGCGGGTCATCCGCAGGGCCCGGTGGGCCTCCGCACGGTCCAGGGCCACGCTTACCTGGCGGCCGAACGCCCCCAGGAGGGCCAGCAGGTCAGGGGGAAACTCCCGGGGTTTTGGGAAGTTCACGTACAGCACGGCGCGGACGGTCCTGTCCCGGAGCAGGGGCAGGCCCACGAAGGCGCGGACCCCTGCAGCGACCAGCTCGCGCTTCACACCCGGGTCCCGGGCGCAGTCTGCTACGGCTACGGGCCCGAGTGCCCGGAGCAGGCGGGTCGTGATCCCGTCGCTGCGGACGGGCACGTACGGCCGCACCCTCAGGCTCTGGCCCACCGCGCACCGCAGCTCCAGGGCGCTTTCGCGGGGGTGGTAGGCGTAGGCCACCGCGGAGTGGGCGGCCATGACGCCGTACAGCCCGTCCGCAGCCCGCTGCAGGACCTGGTCAGGGTCCAGGGCGTCGGTGACCCAGGCGGCCAACTCCAGAAGCCGCAGGGCCAGAGAGCCGGATCCACGTTCGGGTTGGGGATCCACCATCGCCGAGGGGGCCTGAGCAAGAAATGTGCCCCGGTCCCCTCCGGCGCCAGCCCGGCCTTTGCCTAAGCGGCGGTGCGCTCCCCGACGGCCTGGACGGCCTCCACCTCCAGGTTGAAGCGGACCTCCTCGCCCACCAGCAGGGCGCCGAAGTCCAGGATCTGGTTCCAGGTGAGGCCCCAGTCCTTGCGGTTCAGCTTGCCCGTGGCCGTAGCCGCGGCCCTGCGCATGCCCCAGGGGTCCGTGACGGGCTCGGTGGTCTCCGCCTCAAACCGGACCGGACGGGTCACGCCCCGGATGGTCAGTTCGCCCTCGACGGAGTAGCGGTTGGCCCCCAGGGGCTCCACGCGGGTGCTGCGGAAGGTGATCTGCGGGTGGTTGTCGGCGTCCAGGAAGTCCGCGGAGCGCAGGTGGGCGTCCCGCTGGGGTTCACCGGTGTCGATGCTGGTAGCTAAGTTGCCCGGACCCGTCGCCCCCTGGTAGAATCCCCTGGGTCCGTGCGGAGGTGGAGTCGTGTACGCGGTCGTACAGACCGGCGGCAAGCAGCTGCGCGTGTCGGAGGGCCAGACGGTGCGCGTGGAGCGCATCCCCGGTGAGCCCGGACAGGAGGTGGTCCTGGACCGGGTGCTGATGGTGTCCGGGGAACAGACCCTGGTGGGGACTCCCTGGGTCCCCGGAGCCCGGGTGGTGGCCCGCATCGTGCAGCAGGGTAGAGGCCGCAAGGTGGTGGTGTTCAAGTACAAGCCGAAGGTGCGCTACCGGCGCAAGCGCGGCCACCGGCAGCCGTTCACCGCGCTGCGGATCGAGCGCATCGAGCTACCGGCGTAACAGGAGGGAGGTATGGCGCAGAAGAAGGGTGGAGGCAGCACGCGGAACGGGCGCGATAGCCCCGGGCAGCGCCTGGGCGTCAAGCGCTTCGCCGGCCAGTGGGTGCGGGCCGGAAGCATCCTCGTACGCCAGCGCGGTACCCGGATCTACCCCGGCCGCAACGTGGGCATCGGCTCCGACGACACCCTGTTCGCGCTGGTGGACGGGGTGGTTTCGTTCGAGCGGCGGGGCCGGTCGGGCCGGCAGGTGAGCGTGATCCCGGTCGGCGCGTGAGCCTTCGGGGAGGTGGTGTAATGCCCGGGCCGGCGCGCGGTCCGGGCTTTTCGTTTCCGCAGGACCGGCTCGGGGCTTCCCGCAGGGTCGGTGGGGGCTAGCCGTGTCTCAGTTCGTAGACCAGGCCACCATCCACGTGAAGGCCGGCGACGGCGGCGCGGGCTGCGTGAGCTTCCGGCGGGAGAAGTTCGTGCCCAAAGGGGGTCCGGACGGAGGGGACGGAGGCCGGGGCGGGAACGTAGTCCTGCGGGCCGACGAGGGACTCTCCACCCTGCTGGACTTCCGGTACCGACGGGTGTTTCGAGCGCGGCGGGGCGGCCACGGGCAGGGAGGAAACCGCACGGGACGGTCTGCTCCGGACTTGGTGATCCCCGTGCCCGTGGGGACCGTGGTGAAGGACGCGGCCACGGGCGAGGTGCTGGCAGACCTCACCCAGCACGGGCAGGAGGCGGTGGTGGCCAGGGGCGGGCGCGGTGGCAGGGGCAACGCGCACTTCGCCACCCCGACCCGCCGGGCGCCCCGGTACGCGGAGCCCGGCGAAAAGGGTGAGGAGCGCACCCTGATCCTGGAGCTGCGCCTGATGGCGGACGCGGGCCTGGTGGGCAAGCCCAACGTGGGCAAGTCCACCCTGCTGGCGCGCATGTCCGCAGCGCGGCCGAAGATCGCCGACTACCCTTTTACCACCCTGCACCCGAATCTGGGCGTCGTCTCGCTGGGCCTGGGTCAGTCCTTCGTGCTGGCGGACCTGCCAGGCCTGGTGGAGGGTGCGCACCGGGGAGCGGGTCTGGGAGACCGGTTCCTGCGGCACGCTTCCCGCACGCGGGTCCTGGCCTACGTGCTGGACGCGGCCCTGTCCGAAGACCCCCTACAGGACCTGGAGGTCCTGCGGGCGGAGCTGGCCGCGTACGACCCCGCTCTGATCGAACGGGCGCAGGTGGTGGCGCTGAACAAGGTGGACCTCCCTGAAGGGCGCCGGCGGGCGGAGGCCCTGCAGCCCACGCTCGCCCGTCAGGGCTACCACGTGTTCCTCACCTCCGGGGTCACCGGTGAGGGGGTGGCAGCGCTGGCCCGGAAGCTGTGGGAGTTGGTGCAGCTGTCCCGCGCCGGCACCGCGGCCTCACGGGCGGCGGCGCTGGGGAGGTGAGCATGGCCCGCATCGGGATCATGGGCGGTACCTTCGACCCCATCCACCTGGGGCACCTGGTAACCGCGGAGGAGGCACGCTGGCAGCTCGGCCTGGACCGCGTCATCTTCGTGCCCAACCGCCACCCGCCCCACAAGGACCCGGGGGAGGTCACAGACCCCGAGCACCGGTTCCGGATGACGTTCCTGGCGACCGCCACGAACCCTTACTTTGACGTGTCCCGCGAGGAGATCGACCGGCCCGGCCCCAGCTACACCGTGGACACCCTGCGGGTGTTCCGGGCGCGGTTTGCAGGGGTCCAGCTCTTCTACATCACGGGGGCGGACGCCATCCACCAGATCCTCCGGGGCGAGTGGCACCGTACCGAGGAGCTGCTGCGGCTGTGCGAGTTCATCGCCGCGAGCCGGCCCGGCTACGCGCTGAACCACGAGGACTGGCAGAACAGCCGCATCGGGCGGGAGTACCGGCACCGCATCCACGTCCTGGAGATCCCCGCCCTGGCGATTTCGTCCACGGAGATCCGCTGGCGGGTGCGGAACGGGAAGCCGATCCGGTACCTGGTGCCGGAGGCGGTGGAGCAGTACATCGTCAAGCACAACCTCTACCGGGAGGGAGAGGGCACGGCCTGAGCGATGCGCGGCTACGACAAGGCCATGGTGGCGGCGCGCGCGGCGGAGGAGAAGCGGGCCGCGGACGTGGTGGTCCTAGACCTGCGGGAGTACACCCTGGTGGCGGACTACTTCGTGATCGCCACGGGCGAGAGCGTGGTCCAGCTCCGGGCCATCGCGGAAGGGGTCGAGGAGGCCATGGAAGCCGCGGGCGCGCGTCTGCTGGGTCGCGAAGGGACTCCCCAGAGCCGTTGGGTACTCATGGACTACGGCGACGTGGTGGTGCACCTGCTGGGGCCCGAGGAGCGGGCCTACTACCGGCTGGAGCGGCTGTGGGGCCCGGACCGGGTCCGGACCCAGACACCGCGGCGCGTGCGTAGCCGGCCCTGAAGCCTGCAGGGGGGCAGGCGGTGCGGGTGGAGTTCCGACCGGCCACCGCGGAGGACACCGACCGGCTGGTGCAGCTGTACGAGCCCGTGCACGGCGGTGGCTACTCCGCCTGCTTCGACAAGTACGGCTCCATCGGTCCCCAGGACTTCTGGTGGGTCCAGTCCGAGAAGGAAGTCCACCTTATGTTGGTGAACGGTCGGCCCGCGGGCTTCGTGGTCCTGGGCAGCGAGGGGCGCCGGGTGCTGGTGGAGGAGCTGGTGGGCCACCCCGCGGGCGTGACGGTGCGCACGGGCCCCCTGGACCCCACCGACCGGACGTTGCTGCGGCGGGTGTGGCAGTTCCTCCTGGAGCGCCACCGGGCCGCGCGACAGGAGTCCGTGTTGCTGCGGACCCACGAGGCCAACCCCCTGGCCCTGGCCCTGGTCCGGCAGGAGGGCTTTACCCTCGTCAACACGTTGCGTACCGTGGTCCGTCGCGAACGGTCGAAGCCGGTGGAACCGCCTGCGGGCTACACCGTCCGCCGCGCGGAAGCCCGCGACGCGGCGGAGATCGCCCGCCTGCACCACGAGGCCTACGGCGAGCGGATCCCGGAGGCGGAGGTGGCCCAGCGGATCGGGAGGCCCCACACCCGGACGTTCGTGTGCGAGCGGGCGGACGTGCGGGTCGGTTACGCGCACGCAACCTCCCGGGGCGGGATCGGAGACCTGTGGGTGGCGGTGCGCGAGAACCACCGGCGGCGCGGGGTGGGCACGGCCCTCGCTTCCGCGGCGGTGGCGTTCCTGCACACCAAAGAGCAGCCCGCGCGCCTGAACCACTGGGGGCTGGACGTGCCCGCCTCGGCCCTGCTGCGGCGGTTGGGCTTCGTCACAGAGCGGGTGCACCTGTACTTCGAGCGGGCCATCTGACGGGGAGGGCTTCGGTGACAGCAGGCTCCCGGAGCCCTGGCCCGCGGGCGGAGCCGGTGCTAGGATTGGGCCGTGGGGTCGGGAGAGCTTGTGGCCATCCTTGTTACGATCGTCCTGGCCGTCATGGCCGGGACGTTCTACAACAACCGCCGGATCGACGACGTCCACCGGCGCCTGGATGACCTCCGTCAGGATATGAACGCTCGGTTTGCCCAGGTGGACGCCCGGCTCGCCCAGGTGGACGCCCGATTCGGTCAGGTGGACGCCCGGATCGCTCAGGTGGAGGCGCGCCTGGGCGAACTGCGGGACGAGCTGCGGGAAGTACGGGGGATGCTCCAGGAAGCCCTCAGGGCGCGTACGGGCTGACCGGTGCGCGCCCTTTCGTGTTGAAAGTAACGAGGCGACGTACGGGACTTCTCCTGGAACTAAGTTGCAGCCATCCCCCGGCTTGTCTACCGCCCGGTCCCTCGAAAGCCACGGTCTTGCCCCGGTTTCGTGGCCCCCCAAGGCTGAGAGGCAAGAGCTGCCGAAGACCAGACCTCCATATCCGCGGGAATTCCGGGAGGAAGCGGTGCGCCTGGCCCGGAGCTCGGGCCGGCCGATCGCGCAGATTGCCCGGGAGCTTGATGGTAGCGTGGGGGACCCTCAGCGCCTGGGTGAAGCAGGCAGAGCTGGACGCAGGCCTGCGCAGTGACGGGCTGACCACGGCGGAGCGGGAGGAATTGCGGCGGCTGCGGCGGGAGAACCGGATCCTGCGGGAGGAACGGGAGATCGTGAAGCCACCCCGTGAAGTCACGGACTTCACGGGGACC
>JBKBVM010000319.1:0-739 GCA_046289555.1 bacterium | reverse complement strand
TGCCTGCTCCCCAAACCCAGCACACGGTCCAGCAAATACACCCCTCGCCCCGTCCCCACCTCCCGGTAGTAGCGCCGCCGTACCCGCAGCGTCCCCAGGGGCGTCTCCAGCTCCCGTACCCGCATGCCCACCACCTTCAAGCGCACCCGATCCCGCTGCCCCATCAGCTTCTCGTCCAGCCCAGCCAAAATTAGCTCCAGCAGCCCCAGCGTCAACCGCCCACTCACCCGCTGCACCTCCGCCTCCAGCTCCGCAAACGTGCGCTCCCCCTCCAACAGCCCCACCAGATCCCGCAGCGCAGACAGGAAAAGCCGAACTGCCGCCCGAATGTCTACCATGAAGGCCTCACCCTCCTTCCTTCCTTGGGCTGGGAAGGCGTCCCAACGGGGACTACCTCGGGGTGAGGCCTTTCTACGTCCTCCTCAACCCCCTCCTACCGAAACGTTACACGGCCGGTCGCGGAGACAAGGCTGGCGCGCCCGGAGGGAATCGAACCCCCGACCAGAGGCTTAGGAGTCCCCTGCTCTATCCACTGAGCTACGGGCGCGTCCGGCAGGATTTTACCACCGCCGCAAACGCGACCTCACACCGGCCTACGACCCCGGCTCCGCCGCTGCAGGACTCCACGCGTGGCGTGCTCTGGCCGCGCCCCGCAGGATCAGCCAGGCGGGTACCGCCACGCTGGCCAGGAGGACGGCCGCCAACCCGGCCAGTCCCAGGCGGCCTGCCAGCACGCTGC
>JBKBVM010000318.1:0-765 GCA_046289555.1 bacterium | reverse complement strand
TGGTCCTCGTTCACGTGCAGCCCGCTCTTGGCCTCCTGACACTCGCACGCCACACCCGGGCCGATGACCTCGCTGAGCCCGTAGATGTCCACCGCGCTCAACCGGAGCCGGCGCTGGATCTCCTCCCGCATCCCCTCCGACCACGGCTCCGCGCCGAAGATCCCCACCCTCAGGGCCTGGGGGCTCAGCCCCGTCTCCTCCATCACCTCGGCGATCCGCAGCGCGTACGAGGGGGTGCAGCACAGGACGGTGCAGCCCAGGTCGTTCATCAGCTTGACCTGGCGGGCGGTGTTGCCCGAGGAGATGGGCAGCACCGTGGCGCCGACCCGCAGGGCGCCGTAGTGAAAGCCCAGCCCGCCCGTGAACAGGCCGTAGCCGTACGCGTTGTGGACCCGGTCGCCGGGGCCCACGCCGGCACAGCCCATCACCCGCGCCATGACCTCGCCCCACAGGTCCAGGTCCGCCCGGGTGTAGCCCACCAGGATGGGGGAACCCGTCGTTCCGGACGAACAGTGCAGCTCCAGGACCTGGTCCTGCGGCACCGTGAAAAGCCCGAACGGGTAAGCGGCCCGCACGTCCGCCTTCGTGGTGAACGGCAGCCTCCTCCGGTCGTCCAGGGTCCGCAGGTCCTCTGACCGCACCCCTGCCGCCTCCAGGCGCGCCCGG
This sequence comes from bacterium, assembly GCA_046289555.1. Taxonomy (GTDB): domain Bacteria; phylum Sysuimicrobiota; class Sysuimicrobiia; order Sysuimicrobiales; family Sysuimicrobiaceae; genus Tepidifontimicrobium. The sequence goes on along the minus strand of JBKBVM010000318.1, from coordinate 99 downwards.
TAGAAGGGCGAACGGCTGTACAGTCGCTCCACCAGCTGGCGGAGCCGCTCCAGCTGTAGCGGCTCCAGCTCCGCGCGCGGCAACGTCTCCGTCTGCGGG
>JBKBVM010000317.1:0-773 GCA_046289555.1 bacterium | reverse complement strand
GGCCAGCAGCCGGTCCATGGCCTCCCGGTCCGGTTGACGTGCGCTCACCTCGGTCACGGCGTCCCTCCTCACCGTCCGAACAGGCTCGCAAACCACAGGCGCTCGAACCCCACCTTCACGGACCGGAACAGCCGCATGCCGCCCAGCAGGCGGCAGTCCGGGTAGGGGACGCGTCCGTAGAGCTTGTCGGTGAAGTCGCACCACACCGCGGCGCCCATGTAGCCCGTGTCCATCACACACACGCCCACCATGTTGTACAGCTCGCCCAGGTAGACTCCCCGGACCCGGTCCAGGATCTGGGTGACCACGTGGTCCGCCTGGAAGTGGGCAAACACGCCTGCCATGCCCAGCCCGATGGTGGGCGCCACCACGTCGCCGATCCCGTACACCTCCGGGTACCGCGGTGAGGCCATGCTGGGCAGGGACACGTCCATGTAGCCGCCCGCAGCCGCCAGGGGCGAGTTGCGCACGGGTTCCGGCGGCGCGTGGGGCGGGATCAGGATGGCCAGGTCGTACTCCAGGGCCCGCCCGTCCGCGGATCGCAGCCCGCGCGCGTCGCGGTCGTGGGAGGCCAGCTGGAAGCCCCCCTGGAACTCCACCCGGAACTGCTGCAAAAACGCCCGGAACCCTTCCACCATGAGGGGGCCGAAAGTCTCCATGGGTTGCTCCCACGGGTGGAAGACCGTGATCCGGGTGCGGTCGGAGGCGTGGCGCTGGTCTGTGAGGTAGCGCATCATGAAGGCCACCTCGAAGGGCGCGGGCGGACAGCGGTA
>JBKBVM010000316.1:0-776 GCA_046289555.1 bacterium | reverse complement strand
AACTGCCTGGCGGTGACCGCCAAGGTGCTGAGCCGGGAGTTCGGCATCCGCCGCGGGTTCATGACCACCGTCCACTCCTACACCAACACCCAGCGGATCCTGGACGTGGTGGGCGAGAACCTGCGGGAGGCGCGGGCGGCGGCGTTGAACATCATCCCGGCCACCACCGGGGCCGCCCGCGCCATCTTCCTGGTCCTCCCCGAACTGCAGGGCAAGATGCACGGCATCGCCCTGCGGGTTCCCACGCCCACCGTGTCCATCGTGGACCTGGTGTGCGAACTGGAGCGGGCGGTCACCGCCGAGGCGGTCAACGCCACCTACCGGCGATACAGCCAGGAAGAGATGAAGGGCTACCTGGGGTACAGCGAGGAGGAACTGGTCTCCATGGACTACAAGGGAAGCCCCTACTCGGCGGTGGTGGACGCGCCCCTGACCACGGTGATCGACGGGACCCTGGTCAAGGTCATGGCCTGGTACGACAACGAGTGGGGCTACGCGTGCCGGGTGGCCGACCTGGTGGCCTACATGGCCGAGCGGGGACTGTAGGCGCGGGAGATGGCCAAGGCCACGATCCGCGACGTGGAGGTGACGGGCCGGCGGGTGCTGGTCCGGGTGGACTTCAACGTCCCGCTGGACGACGGCCGCGTCGCCGACGACCGCCGGATCCGGGAAGCCCTGCCCACCATCCAGGACCTGCGCCGCCGGGGAGCGCGGGTGATCCTGGCGTCGCACCTGGGCCGGCCCAAGGGGCGGGTGGTGGAGAGCCTGAGGATGGA
>JBKBVM010000315.1:284-789 GCA_046289555.1 bacterium | reverse complement strand
GGTTCGTCGAGCAGGAGGAAGGCGGGCTGCAGGGCGAGTGCGCGGGCAATCTCGACGCGCCTGCGCTCGCCCCCCGATAGGGCGTAGCCCTTGCTATGGCGCAGGTGGGCGATATGGAACTCTTCCATCAGTTGCTCGGCGCGTGCGCGACGCTCTTTGGGGGCGACGCCGCGCATCTCCATCACCAGCAAGAGGTTCTGCTCCACCGTGAGTTGTCGGAACACGGAGGCTTCTTGGGGGAGGTAGCCCAGCCCCAGTCGGGCGCGCTGATACATCGGTCGGCGCGTAATCTCCTGCTCGCCTACGAACACGCGCCCCCCATGCGGGCGGATTAGCCCCACGACCATGTAGAAAGTGGTGGTCTTGCCCGCGCCGTTGGGGCCCAGCAGTCCCACGACCTCGCCCTGCGCGACTTCGAACGAGACATCGCGCACCACCAGTCGTTTGGGAATTGAGCGGTATCCTTTCTAGGCGCGGATGGTCAAAGGAGCCAAAATACAACCAG
>JBKBVM010000315.1:0-274 GCA_046289555.1 bacterium | reverse complement strand
TCAGGTTCTCGGCGCGTATGGTCATCGGCGCGATTCTACCTCCTGTGCAATCTGCCGCGCCTGTTCGACATCGTGCGCCATCTGCGCGAGCAACGCCTCCACGCTCTCGAACCGCTGTTGCGGGCGCAGGCGTTTGAGAAACTGCAGGGTCATCATGCGCCCATAGAGATTCTGGTCGGGCAGATCGATGAGGTACGCCTCGAGGCGTCCGCGCGCGTGTTCGAACATCGGCGGCTTGCCGACGCTCACGGCGGCGGCGTGCGCGTGGGGCGTC
>JBKBVM010000314.1:0-792 GCA_046289555.1 bacterium | reverse complement strand
GCAGGCGTTCACTCCCCGAACACCGGCGCCAGGTCCAGTTCGAAGCCGGGGAGCTCGGGGTCAAGGCGGACGCGCTGCGCGTCCCGGTACACCTCGGGCTCGCGGCCGGGCCGGTACACCTCCACGGAGGCGGTGTAGGGGTCGACCAGGACCGCGACCCGGGCGCCGTTGCGCAGGTAGGCGCGCATCTTTTCCCGCAGCTCCTGCAGACGCTGGGTCCTGGACCGGATCTCGAACACCGCATCCGGGCACACCGGGACGAAGCCCTCCCGTTCGTCCTCGGACAGCGCTTCCCACCGCTCCCTCCGCATCCACGAGGCGTCGGGAGACAGCACCGACCCGTCGGGAAGCAGGAAGCCGGTGGAGGAGTCGAAGACCACACCGGTCCTGCTTCGCTGGCTCCACTGGCGCAGCTGGTGGGCCACCTCCGCGCTGCGCCGCCCGCTTTCCCCTCCCGTGGGGCTCACCACCAGCCTCCCGTCCGCGGTGCGCTCGAACTGGTAGCCCGGGTTGCGCTCGGAGAGCCTCATCAGCTCCTCGTCGGTGACCGGGTGCAGCAGGTCGAGCTGGATCGCCACCGTGACCTCCCCGTCAGGGAATTGTACGGGAGCGACACGAACCCTGCACCCCTGGCGGGCCGGAGCTCACACCGCGGGCAGGTAGGCCCGCTCCTACCTGCGGAAGAAGGCGAACAGGATGCCCAGGAGGACGCCGATCTGGCCCACCCAGAACACGAACATCCACCGGATCAGGTCCGCCCGCACGTCCGAGATCTGCGTCCGCAGGCGTGCC
>JBKBVM010000313.1:0-827 GCA_046289555.1 bacterium | reverse complement strand
GAGATCGACGGGCTCGTCCCGTGCGATCAGGTCCAGGGCCGTCGCGGCGCTGTCGGCCTCGACCACGTCGTAGCCGCAGTCGCGCAGGAAGCCGGCCGTCACCGACCGCACCGCGGCCTCGGCGTCGACGCCGAGCACGCGGCGATCCCCGCGGGCCGGCGATGCGGCGCCCTCCGCCGCGGCGGGGACGGCGCTCTCGCCCGGCTTGACGGCGGCCCGCGGCAGATAGATGCGGATGTCGGCCCCCTGGCCCAGCTCGCTGCAGATCTCCAGGGCGCCGCCTGAGCGCTGGGCGAAGCCGTAGGCCATGGGCAGGCCGAGGCCCGTGCCCTTGCCCACGGGCTTGGTGGTGAAGAAGGGCTCCAGCACCCGCGCCAGCACCTCGGGGGACATGCCCTCTCCGCTGTCGCGGACGGAGACCCGAACATAGTCGCCCGGGGCCAGGTCGAGCCCCGCAGGCGGTTCCTCAAGGCTCAGATTCTCCGCCGTCACCAGGATGTCCCCGCCGTCGGGCATGGCGTCGCGGGCGTTCACCGTCAGGTTCAGCAGGGCCAGTTCGAACTGGTCGGGCTCGATCGCCGCCGGCCACAGGCCGGGCGCCACATCCCAGAGGGTCCGAACCGATGCGCCCAGGGTGCGCTCGACCAGATCGCGCGTTTCCAGCAGCAGGGCGCCGAGGTCGGTGACCTCCGCGCCGCGGCTTTCGGTCTGACGGCTGAAGCCCAGCAGCCGCTGGGTCAGCCCCGCGCCCTTCTGGGCCGCCAGGGTGGCGTTGTCGAGATAGCGGCGGACCGCCCGCTCGTCCCCCAGACGGCGCGCCGCCAGTT
>JBKBVM010000312.1:0-836 GCA_046289555.1 bacterium | reverse complement strand
CGTCGACGCCCCAGTGCAGCGCCTGGACGACGAACGCGCCCTGAGCCCCCTGCTGACCGACTGGGAGGCCGTGCGCGCGCACACCCCCGAAGCCGAGCGCGGCGCCCCCGAAGACTGGCCCCGCCTGGGCGCCGTCTGGGCCGGCGGCTTCCTGCAATGCGTGGACGCCTTCGAGGACGACTGGCTGCTGGAGGCCGACGACCCCGGCAACGAATTCGTCGACGGCTGTCTGCAGCTCTTCGAGATCCTGGCCAGCGACGAGGCCGAGATGCCACCCGAAGCGCGCGCGATGAGCCCCGATGAACGCCTGGCCGACGCCCTGTGGGCCGTCTACGACCTGCGCGACTTCTGGCGCGAACGGGCCTCCCGCCAACCCGTGGCCACGGTGCGCAAGGCCGCCGAACCCGGCCGCAACGACCCTTGCCCCTGCGGCAGCGGGAAGAAGTACAAGAAGTGCCACGGGGCGCCCGGCGCCGCCGCCTGACGTCTCACGCAGTCCGCCGCAGCCACACCAGCCAGCCCGGCACCGGCCGGCGCTGGTCTTCGCGCAGGGCGTGGGGCTGCAGGTCGGTCACCTCGAAGCCGTGCTCGGCCGCCAGCCGCTGCAGGTAGTCCGGCGAATGGCCGTAGGTGAGGCTCGGGCGCAGCACGAAATCGCGTGAGGCATCACCCTGTTCGGCCGAGAAGGCAAAAACGCCGCCGGGCTCGATCACGCGCCGCACGCCCGCGAACACCGGGGCCAGGTCGCCGATGTAGATGAAGACGTCGGCCGCCACGACGAGGTCGTAGCGGCGCTCGGTCGCCTGCAGATGCGCAAGCAGGTCGGCCTGGGTCAC
>JBKBVM010000311.1:0-915 GCA_046289555.1 bacterium | reverse complement strand
GGACAAGCTCGGCCAGGCCCTGGCCCGGCTGGCGGAGGAAGACCCCACCCTGCACGTGGAGCACGACCCGGAGTCCAAGAAGACCATCCTGTCAGGGTTGGGCGAGTCCCACCTGGAAATCGTGGCGGACCGGCTGCGGCGCAAGTTCCACGTGGAAGTCCAGCTGGGCCAGCCCCACGTGCCGTACCGGGAGACCATCCGGAAGAAGGCCACCGCGGAGGGCCGCTACGTGAAGCAGACGGGTGGCCGGGGCCAGTACGGGGTGTGCACCATCGAGATCGAGCCGCTGCCGCGCGGCGCGGGGTACGAGTTCGTGGACAGGATCTTCGGCGGGGCCATCCCGCAGCAGTTCCGGCCGTCGGTGGACAAGGGGGTCCGCAAGGCCATGGAGGAGGGCGTGCTGGCGGGCTACCCGGTGGTGGACGTGCGGGTGACCCTGGTGGACGGCAAGACCCACCCCGTGGACTCCTCCGACATCGCCTTCCAGATCGCGGGGTCGCTGGCGTTCAAGAAGGCCGCGGAGCAGGCGGGGGTGGTCCTCCTGGAGCCCATCATGAACGTGTCGGTGACCGTGCCCGACGACCTGGTGGGGGACGTGATCGGCGACCTCAACGGCAAGCGGGGCCGCATCCAGGGGATGGAGCCCAACGGCGACGGCACCACCACGGTGCGGGCCCAGGTGCCCATGGCGGAGATGCTCCGGTACGCCAGCGACCTGCGGTCCATCACGGGCGGCCGCGGGTTCTTCGAGATGAGCTTCTCCCACTACGAGGAGGTCCCCGCCCACATCGCCCAGAAGGTGGTGGAGGAAGCCGCCCATCGGCGCCAGGCCGCGGAGTCCCACTGACGCATGCGGGTCGGGGTGACGGAGGCCGACGGGTGAGGGTCCTAGCGATTGACCATGTGCAGATCGCC
>JBKBVM010000310.1:0-919 GCA_046289555.1 bacterium | reverse complement strand
GGGCACCGGGGTCGGAAAGTGAAGTGCATCCAGGTTCACCTGGGCGAAGATCACGTCCAGCGGAATCTCGACGTACACAGGACCGGGTACGCCGTACAGGCTTCGGCGGAAGGCCAGGTTCAGGATCTCCGGCAGGCGCTTGGGGTCCTGGACCTGCACCGCCCACTTCGTGATGGGTCGCACCACGCTCAGGTGGTCCATCTCCTGGAGGCTCCCACGCCCCGCGTGCTCGAGGGGCCCCTGGCCCCCGAGGACGACCACGGGCGACTGGGCGCGGTGCGCGTTGGCGATGGCGGTGACGGCGTTCATCACCCCGGGGCCAGCCGTGACGGCGGCGACCCCGGGCCGCCGGGTGATGCGGGCATACGCGTCTGCCGCGTACACCGCCGCCTGCTCGTGACGGACGTCAACCACGCGGATATCCTCATCCAGGCAGCCGTCGTAGATGGGCATGATGTGACCACCGCAAAGCGTGAAAAGGGCTCGGACTCCCTCCCGGGCGAGTGCACGGGCGACCACGCGCCCAGCATGGACGAGCGCCACGGCGGTACCCCTCAGCGGATCAGTGGTCTCCGCATCCAACCGGTTTCAACTCACGATGATACCGGAAACGTGGGCCCTGGGGGTCCGGGTTCGGGACAAGGAGGCGACGGATGTTCCCGCGGGTCGGGTTTGGGCCATCGATGGCAGCGGCGTCGCGCCGTAGAGGGTCACCGCGCTGGAGCGCTGGGGGAGCGGGAGGTTCTCCCTCGCGCAGCTGCTGGAACCCACGAGCTGGAGGAGTTCGAGCTTTCCCGGCTGGGCTGGGGATCTCCCGATACCGTCCACCTCATCCCCTGAGGGCCAGCGCGAAGCCCCGGCCCAGCGCGGTACGGGAGGGACCCAACGATGTACCTTCTACTGGACCAGCCGGCGGCGC
>JBKBVM010000030.1:0-14299 GCA_046289555.1 bacterium | reverse complement strand
CGTTCCTGAACATCGGGGGCCGGCCCATCTGGGTCCGCCTGGACGAGGACACGCTGAAGGAAGTGGCCACCATCACCGAGGGGGCCTACTTCCACGCCTCCTCCGCGCACGAGCTGCGGCGGGTCTACCGCAGCCTGGGACGGACCATCGGCTGGGAGCAGAAGCCCACGGAGGTGTCGTCCGTGGCGGCCGCAGCCGCCGCGGTCCTGCTGGTGTCCTCCCTGGCCCTCTCGGTCCTCTGGGTGCACCGGGTCTCTTGACCCGCTCCCGCTAGCGATGCGTGCGGCGGTCCTCCACGCTGCGGGTCGGCCTCTCATCCTCGAGGAGCGGCCGACTCCGGTGCCCGGCAGGGGGGAAGTCCTGGTCCGGGTACACGCTTGCGCGGTCTGCCGCACCGACCTGCACGTGGCCGACGGGGAGCTGCCGGAGCCCAAGCTGCCCCTGGTCCTGGGCCACCAGGTGGTGGGTGTCGTGGTGGCGCGCGGAGACGGTGTGCGGGACCTCCAGGAAGGCGACCGGGTGGGAGTCCCGTGGCTGGGCTGGACCTGCGGCGAGTGCTTGTACTGCCGCAGGGGACTGGAGAACCTTTGCCGCAAGGCGCAGTTCACCGGGTACCACCGGGACGGAGGGTTCGCGGAGTACACGGTGGCCGACGCGCGGTACGCCTTCCGGCTGCCCGAGGCCTACGACGACCTGCACGCTGCACCACTGCTGTGCGCGGGGCTGATCGGCTACCGGTGTCTGCGGATGGCCGGGGAAGCCAGGCGGCTCGGTCTCTACGGGTTCGGGGCCGCGGCCCACCTGATCGCGCAGGTGGCCAGCTGGCAGGGACGCCGGGTGTTCGCGTTCACCCGGCCAGGGGACCGAGAGGCGCAGGCCTTCGCACGCGAGCTGGGCGCGGACTGGGCCGGGGGGTCGGACGAACTGCCCCCGGAACCCCTGGACGCGGCCATCGTACTGGCCCCCGTGGGGGAGCTGGTGGTGCAGGCGCTGCGGGCCACCGCTCCCGCGGGCGTGGTGGTGTGCGGGGGGATCCACATGAGCGACATCCCGTCGTTCCCGTACCGTCTGCTGTGGGAGGAGCGGGTGGTGCGGTCCGTGGCGAATCTCACCCGCGCGGACGCGGAGGAGTTCCTGGCCCTCGCGCCGCAGGTGCCGGTACGGGTGCGTGCGACCCCGTACCCGCTGGAGGAAGTGAACCGGGCCCTGGAGGACCTGCGTAGGGGCCGTCTGGTGGGCAGCGCGGTGGTGGTGCCGCCCGAGACCCCGCGGGCTGCGGTACCCTGAAGAGGGGCGGGGCGAGGAGGAGGTGAAGCACGTGACGCAGGAACCCGCACAGCGGGCACGGATCTCCGAGCTGCTCCAAGCCGCGGACCCAGACGGCCTGCTGGCTCTGGACCGCCGGCAGGTCCTCAGTCTGCACCTGGACACCGACCCCACGCGGCCCGAGAACCAGCGCAGCGAGCCCGCGTACCGGATCTGGGCCCGCCAGGCCCTGCACGCTTTCGCGGAAGCGCTCCCGAAGGAGGAGCGGCGGCGGGTCGTGGAGTTCTCGGACCGCGTGGAGGCCAGGCTCCGGAGCGAGCGGCCTCGCGGCCGCGGGCTCAGCGTGTACGCGGCGGACGGGGTCTGGAAGGAGTTCGTCTGGCCCGTGCCCGTGGAGAACCGGGCGCGGTACGGCCTGGTGGACGTGTGGCCGCTGCTGTGGTTGCGGCAGGTCTACACGCCCTACGCGGTGCTCCTCGTTCACCGGGACCACACGCGGCTGCTGGTCTCCCACCTGGGCGAGGCGGCGGTGGTGGAGGACGAGGAGTTCCACCTGGACACGCAGCACTGGCGGTTCACCGCGGGCAAGCCGCCGTCCTTTGCCAAGGGGATGGGCATGTCCAGCAGCAGGGGCGCGCAGCGGGACGTGTACGACGCCCGGGTGGAGGACCACGTGCGCCGGTTCTGGTCGAGCGTGGCGTCTGCGGCCGCGCGGGCGCTGGAGGAGCTCGGCGTGCAGCGACTGATCGTGGGCGGTCCTCAGGAGGGGACCGCGGCGGTGGTGGACCTGCTGCCGGAGCCCACCCGACGTCTGGTGGTGGCCACGGTGTCCGTGCCTCCCCTGGAGGAGTGGCGGCACCTCCGGGACCGGGTCCTGGAGGTGGCCCGCCAGGACCGCGCACGGCGGGAAGCGGAGTTGGTGGAGGCTCTGGTGGGCAACGCAGGGCCAGCCGGCTCGGTGCTGGACCTGGAGAGCACGCTGCAGGCGCTGGCCCGCCGCCAGGTGCTGACGGTGGCCGCAGACCGCGACCTCGCGGCTCGCGTGCGGACGTGCACCGCGTGCGAGTTCGCCACCACCAACGCCACGGAGCGTTGCCCCACCTGCGGTGGAGTCCTACAGGAGGCCGACGCCACCCAGGTCCTGCCCGCCCTGGCGCGCAGCAACCGGGCGGAGCTGGTCCTGCTGTCCGACGGGACCCTGCGGCGGCACGGAGGGGTGGGCGCGCTGCTCCGGTTCTCGTGAGGGGTGGGAGCGTGCTGCTGGCCTCCCGGGACATCCCGGTGGAAGTGCACGGCAACGGGCACTTCGTGCTGCCCGACCGCGACTTCACCCCCGCGTACGTGCGGACGTACGAGGAGGGGCGGCTGCGGGAGAAGGTGGAGGAGGCCCTGGAGGCCCTGCGGGACTGCACCCTGTGCCCGCGCAACTGCCACGTGGACCGTCTGGCCAACCGGTTCGCCGTGTGTCGGGTGGGCCGGTACGCCCGCGTGTCGTCCTTCTTCCCGCACTTCGGTGAGGAGGACGTGCTGCGGGGCTGGGCCGGGTCGGGGACCATCTTTTTCGCGTGGTGCAATTTGCGCTGCGTCTTCTGCCAGAACTACGAAACCAGCCAGATCGGGGAGGGCGTGGACGTCGGACCCCGGGAGCTGGCGGCGATGATGTTGAAGCTGCAGGAGCTGGGCTGCCACAACATCAACTTCGTGACCCCCGAGCACGTGGTCCCGCAGATCCTGGAGGCCCTGCCGTACGCCATCGAGGGCGGGCTGCGGCTGCCCCTCGTGTACAACACCAGCAGCTACGACAGCCTGCACAGCATCCGCCTGATGGACGGCGTGGTGGACGTGTACATGCCGGACTTCAAACTGTGGAACCGGGAGCACGCGCGGAAGTACCTGCTGGCGCCTGACTACCCGGAGGTGGCCCGGCAGGTGATCCGCGCCATGCACGAGCAGGTGGGGGTCCTGAGGGTGAACGAGGACGGGCTGGCCCGTCGAGGGGTCCTGGTGCGGCACCTGGTGATGCCCGGGCTGCTGGACGACACCCGGGAGATCCTGCGCTGGCTCGCGGAGCTGTCGCCGGACACGTACGTGAACGTCATGGACCAGTACCGTCCCGCGTGGAAGGCCCGCACGGAGGGCAAGTACGCGGAGATCAACCGCCCCATCACGAGCCGCGAGTACCGACAGGCGGTGGCGTACGCCCGGGAAGCCGGACTGTGGCGCCTGGACACCCGGTGGCGGCGGGGCCCGTACCTCGTACTCTGGTGAAAGGGGGGAGGGAGGATGCCCAAGGACCTGCAGGTGGAGCTGGAGGACCGGCCGGGCACCCTGGCGCAGCTGGGGGAGGCCCTGGGCCGGGCCGGGGTGAACATCGAGGGCTTCTGCGGCGTACCCTTCCAGGGGAAGGGCAGGATCCACGTCCTGGTGGAGGACGCCGCCGCCGCGCGCCGGGCCCTGGAGCAGGCGGGGATCCCGGTGGTGGCGGAGCGGGACGTCCTGGTGGTGGACGTGGTGGACCAGCCAGGTACCCTGGGCTCGGTGGCCCGGAAGCTGGCGGACGCGGGCGTGAACATCGACTGGGCGTACCTGGCCACCCGGACACGGCTGGTCCTGGCCGTCAGCGATCTGGACCGCGCCCGGTCGGCGCTGTCCTGACGGCGGACCGCTCCTGGCTGGGACAACGAAAACGAAAGGGGGTGTGCGCGGGATGCGGCGCATGTGGAGGGGGAAACTGTGGGCGTTGGCCTGGGCGGGGCTGCTGGCCCTGCCCGCCGCCGCAGGAGCCCAGGCCCAGCGGGTGGGCGCGTGGGTGGACGGGGTGGTGGCGGTGGAAGAACCCAGCGACGCGGCCGCGGTACGCCGGCTGGAGGCGAACGACCTGCACGCGTGGTTCAGCGCCACGGCTAACCCGGAGATCGCCAACCGGATCCGCGAGTCCCGAACCCTGCGGTCCGCGGTGTCCTACGGCCTGTACCACGAGCTGACCTTCAACCCCGTGGGGCCGGTCTTCCCCGGCACGGACCGCCTCAACCCGTTTGCGGTGCCTCGGATCCGGGAGGCCATGAACTGGCTGGTGGACCGGCGTCACATCGCGCAGGAGATCATGGGCGGGATGGGGGTTCCCCGGTGGCTGCCCATCAACACCGCGTTCCCCGACTACGCCCGTCTGGCCGACGTGGCCCGGCGGCTGGAGATCCGCTACCGGCACGACCCGGAGCGGGCGCGTTCGGTCATCACGGAGGAAATGCAGAAGCTGGGGGCCACCCTGGTGGGCGGGCGGTGGCAGTTCCGCGGCCGGCCTGTCAGCATCACCTTCCTCATCCGGGTGGAGGACGAGCGTCGCCAGATCGGGGACTACGTGGCGGGCCTGCTGGAGCAGCTCGGCTTCGTGGTGGAGCGGCGCTACGGTCGGGCCGCGGACCTCAATCCCCTCTGGATCGTCCAGGACCCCGCGGAGGGCCGGTGGCACGTGTACACGGGGGGCTGGATCAGCACCGTGATCAGCCGGGACCAGGCGGGCAACTTCGACTTCTTCTACACCAAGCGGGGTCTGGCGCGTCCCCTGTGGCAGGCATACCGGCCCAGCCCGGAGTTCGACCGGCTCGCCGACCGCCTGAACAAGCGCGACTTCCGCAGCGTCGGGGAGCGGGCGCGCCTGATGGCCCGGGCCCTGGAGCTAGCCCTGCAGGACTCCGTGCGGCTGTGGCTGGTGGAGCGGCAGTCCGTGTGGCCCTGGCGGGCGGAGCTGGAGCTGGTGGGGGATCTGGCGGGCGGCCTTTCGGGTTCGTTTTTGTGGCCGTACACGGTCCGCTTCCGGGGCCGGCCGGGCGGGGTGGTGCGCATCGGGGTCCCCAGCATCCTCCCGGAGCCGTGGAACCCCATCGGCGGGTCCAACTGGATCTTCGACACCACCCTGTACCGGGCTACCCAGGACTACCCCCTGATCGCCAACCCGCACACGGGGCTGCCCGAGCGGCAGCGGGTGGAGCGGGTGGAGATCACCGTGAAGCAGGGGCTACCGGTGACCAAGAGCTCCGACTGGGTGCAGCTGCGCTTCGCGCCCACCATCCGGGTGCCCGAGGACGCCATCATCGGGTGGGACTCACGGGCCCAGCGGTTCGTTACGGTGCGGGAGAAGCACCCCCAGGGCCTGGAGGCCCTGGTGAAGAGCACCGTGTACTTCGAGAAGGACCTGTTCCGCAAGGTGCAGTGGCACGACGGCAACCGGCTGTCCCTAGGGGACATCCTGCTGGGCTGGATCCTCACCTTCGAACGCGCGGATGAACAGAGCCCCCTGTTTGACCGCTCCTACGTGCCCAGCTTCCAGTCCTTCATGGAGACGTTCCGGGGGTTCCGGATCGTGAGCGAGGACCCCCTCGTGGCGGAGTTCTACAGCACCTCGTGGACCATGGACGCGGAGCTGATGACCGCGGCAGGGAGCTTCTGGCCCGTGTACGGGTTCGGACCGGGCCCGTGGCACACGGTCGCCCTCGGCATCCGGGCGGAGGCCGCGGGCCGCGCCGCCTTCACCGCCGCCAAAGCCGCGGAGAAGAAGGTGGAACGCCTGAACTACGTGGCCGGACCCACCCTGGCGATCCTGGACCGGGAGCTGGAGGCCGCACGGGCGGAGAACTACATCCCCTTCGAACGAGCCCTGGGCCGGTGGATCAAGCCGGAGGAGGCGCGTCAGCGCTGGCGGCTACTGGCCGCGTGGCGCGCGGGCCGGGGCCACTACTGGGTCGGCATGGGCCCGTTTTTGCTGCAGCGCGTCTCGCCCGTGGAGAAGATCGTGGAGCTGCGCCGGTTCGGCCGCTTCCCGGACCCCGCCACCAAGTGGCTACGGTTCGGCGAGCCCCGCCTGGCGTCCGTGAGCGTCACGGGTCCCCGGCAGGTCAGCGCGGGCAGCGAGGCCGCCTTCGAGATCCGCGTGACCGAGGGCGGCAACCCGTACCCGCCGCAGGACCTGCAGGAGGTGAAGTACCTGCTGTTCAACGCCCGTAACGAGCTGGTGGCCCAGGGCCGGGCGCAGCTGGCAGGGGACGTGTGGCGGGTGGTCCTCAGCCGCGAGCTCACGTCCCGTTTGACGCCGGGCTCGAACCGTCTGGAGGTGGTGGTGGTCTCTAAGGTGGTGAGCGTGCCCAGCTTCGCCTCCCTGACCTTCACCTCCCTGCCGGCGCGGTGAGTCCCCCTCCATGGCACAGGCCGTGGCCGTGAGGGCACCGGGGGGGGGGGGGCCCCCCCCCCCCCCCCCACGGGTCTTCCTGTACGCAGCTACCCGCCTGGTGGCCCTGTTCGCCGCGGTGGTGGTGGGGGTGTACCTCACCATCCTGGTCGCCAACATGGGCGGGTACGTGGACCAGATCAAGCGGGCGGAGATCCGGGAGCAGGTGGCCCTGGCCATCTCCCTCAACGAGCAGATGCAGCGGCTGCCCCCAGACGTGCGGGAGCGGGTGGCGGAGCAGATGGTCCGTAACGAGGAGCGGCGCCTGGGCCTGGACCGGCCGTTTCTGTCCCGGTCCGTGGGGTACCTGCGGGACGCCCTGCTGTTGCGGCTGGGCTTCGCGGAGCGCATGACCAGCGACACCGGCTCGCGCCTGGTGCGGCAGATCATCCTGGACCGGCTGCCCGCCACCCTCCTGCTGTTCCTCAGCGCGCAGCTCCTGCTGTTTTTCGCTTCTGTGGCGGCGGCCCTCGCGCTCTCGCGCCGGTACGGAAGCCCCGCGGACCGGCTGGTGGTGGCGCTGGCACCGACCTCCGCAGCGCCCGCGTGGTTCTACGGCATCTTCCTCATCCTGGTGTTCGCCGCGGGCCTGCGGTGGCTCCCCTTCGGCGGGATGGTGGACGCCCCACCCCCCGAAAGCAAGCTGGCGTACGCCGCCAGCGTCCTCAAGCACATGGTCCTGCCCCTGGCCAGCCTAGCCCTGAGCTCCATCTTCCTGTCCGTGTACGCGTGGCGCACCTTCTTCCTCATCTTCAGCAGCGAGGACTACGTGGAGCTGGCGCGGGCCAAGGGACTGCCGGGCCGCCTGGTGGAGCGGCGGTACATCCTCCGGCCTGCCCTGCCCACCATCCTCACGTCCTTCGCGTTGGGCCTCATCGGCGCGTGGACGGGGGCCATCGTCCTGGAAACGGTGTTCAACTGGCCGGGGCTGGGACGCGCCCTGTACCAAGCGGTTGGGCTGTACGACACCCCGGTGATCGTGGGGAGCACCATCCTGTATGCCTACCTGCTGGCGGTCACGGTGTTTGCCCTCGACATCGTGTACGCGGTGGTGGACCCGCGGGTGAAGGTCGGCCTGGGAGGCGAACGGTGAGGGGCACCCTGCGGGAGCTGGTACGGTACCCGTCCGCGTTGGCGGGGCTCGCCATCCTCGCATTTCTTGTGGCCATCTCCGTGTACGCGGTGGTGGCCATCCCGTACCCGGAGGCCGTACGGCTGTGGAGTGGGGGGGAGGCCGTCTGGCCCCGGAACCCGCGCAACGCGCGGCCCGAGTGGCTGAACTGGCTGTGGGGGGGCCGGCTGCCCCGAACGCTGGTGGTGCGTAGCCCCCAGGCGCCCGCCCCGGAGCGGGACCTCGGCGGTGGCGTACGGGAAGTACAGTTCGACTTGCCCTTCGAGTACCGCTACCGTCGCTTCCCCACCGAGCTCGCCGTGTTCGTGTACGCGGACTATCGGGAGCAGGCGCCGCAGCTGGAGCTCAGCTGGAGGACTCCCACAGGCTCCGAGCTGCACCTGGCAGACCTGAGCCCGCGGCGCGAGGACATCTACCGTCTGTCCGCGGACGCAGAGCTCCGGCGCAACCTCGGGGGCGCTCCGGAGCAGGTGTTGTTCTCGACGGCAGGCCGGCCCGGCGAAGGGGTTGCCGGCCAGTACACCCTGAGGGTGCGCGCCTTCCTGTTCGAGCCCACCTCCTCCGTGCGGGTGGAGCTGGTGGTGTACGGGGAGGTGCACGGGCTCGCAGGGACGGACCACCTTCGCCGCGACCTCTTGCTGCCGTTGCTGTGGGGGACGCCCATCGCGCTGGCCTTCGGACTTTTGGCGGCCGTGGGGTCATCCCTGAGTACGTTGGTGATCGCCGCCGTGGGTGCGTGGTACGGTGGGTGGGTGGATGGCCTCATCCAGCGGATCACCGAGGTGAACCTCATCCTGCCCGGTCTGCCCATCCTGATCATGATCGGCACCCTGTACTCCCGGAGCCTGTGGGTGATCCTCGGCGCGGTGGTCCTGCTGGGCATCTTCGGGGGCGGCATCAAGACGTACCGGGCCCTGTTCCTGCAGGTGAAGGAGGCGCCCTACGTGGAGGCCGCCCGCGCGTACGGGGTGGGGAATCTGCGCATGGTGGCGGTGTACCTGGTGCCGAGGGCTGTCCCTGTGCTCCTGCCCCAGTTCGTGACCCTCATCCCCGGGTTCGTGTTCCTGGAGGCCACCCTGGCCCTGTTGGGGCTCGGCGATCCGGTGTTGCCCACCTGGGGAAAGGTCATCGAGGACGCCTACCGTGCGGGCGCCCTGTACGTGGGCTACGCCTACTGGGTCCTGGAGCCCGCGTTCATGTTGATGCTGAGCGGGCTGGCCTTCACCCTCCTGGGCTTCGCCCTGGACCGGGTGTTCAACCCCCGGCTGAGGGAGCTGTAACGGTGACCCCACTCCTGCGCGTGGAGGACCTGCGACTTTACTTCCGGACCGCGGCCGGGTCGGTGCGGGCCGTGGACGGCGTGTACCTGGAGCTAGGACGCGGCCGTACGGTGGCGGTGCTGGGAGAGAGCGGGTGCGGGAAGACCTCCCTGGCGCGTGCCATTCTCCGGTTGCTCCCGCGCAACGTGGCCCACTACAGCGGCCGGGTGCTGCTGGACGGGGAGGACCTGATGGGCCTTCCGGAAGAGCAGTTCCGGCAGGAAGTCCGCTGGGTCCGCCTGTCGCTGGTCCCGCAGGCCGCCATGAACTCCCTCAACCCCGTGCTGCGGGTGGGCGACCAGGTGGCCGAGCCTCTGTGGCTGCACGGGCGGGTGCGCCGGCCGGAGGAGGCACGGGACCACGTCGTGGAGGCTTTGCGGCGGGTGGGGGTGCCCGCAGAGTTCGCAGACCGCTACCCGTTTGAGCTCAGCGGAGGGATGCGTCAGCGGGTGGCCATCGCCATGGCCCTGGTCCTGCGGCCCCAGCTGGTCGTGCTGGACGAGCCCACCTCGGCCCTGGACGTGCTGACCCAGGCGAACCTCCTGAACCTGCTTAAGACGTTGCGGTGGGAGCTCGGTACCAGCTTCTTGCTGATCACCCACGACCTGGCCACGGCCAGCGAGCTCGCGGACGACGTGGCCCTCATGCACGCGGGCCAGATCGTGGAGTTCGGCCCCGCGGAGCGCTTCCTTACCGCGCCCGTGCACCCCTACGCGCAGGCGCTGAGGGCCAGCGTGGTGAGCCTGCGGGAGGAGCGGGCCCCGCAACCGCTGCCCGGACGCCCCCCCAGCCTGCTGAACCCTCCGGACGGGTGCCGGTTCGCGGAGCGGTGCCCGGCCCGGTTCGACCCGTGCGGGCAGGCCCCTCCCCTCGTGCCCGTACAGGGCGGCGGGCAGGTGATGTGCTGGTTGTACGCCCAGGAGGCCAGCCGTGCCCGGTGACCCGCTGCTGGCGGTCCGCGGGGTCTCCACGTGGTACGAGCTGCGCCGGTGGGGCTTCCTGCACCAGGGCTGGGTGCGCGCGGTGGACGGCGTCAGCTTCCAGTTGGCGGAGGGCGAGGCGGTGGCGGTGGTCGGGGAGAGCGGCTGCGGCAAGAGCACCCTAGCCAAGACCCTGCTCGGACTGTTGCGGCCCCTGCGGGGGGAGGTTTGGTTCGAGGGCCGGCGCCTCAGCACCGCGGACGACTGGCGGTGGTACCGGCGTCGGGTGGGCTACGTCCAGCAGGACCCGTACGGGGCCCTTCCGCCTTTCCTGAGCGTGCGCCGCATCCTGGAGGAACCTCTCGTGGTCAACGGCGTGAGCTCGCCCTCCAAGCGGCGGGCCCGGG
Source organism: bacterium (assembly GCA_046289555.1). Lineage (GTDB taxonomy): Bacteria > Sysuimicrobiota > Sysuimicrobiia > Sysuimicrobiales > Sysuimicrobiaceae > Tepidifontimicrobium. Next base: position 4,034 of record JBKBVM010000030.1, on the reverse strand, counting down.
TGGTGGAGGCTTTGGAAGCGGTCCAGCTGGTGCCCGCGGAGGAGTTCCTGCCCCGGTTCCCCCACATGCTCAGCGGGGGGCAGCAGCAGCGGCTGGTGGTGGCCCGTGCCACCATCCTCGGCCCCCGGCTGCTGGTGGCGGACGAGCCGGTTTCCATGCTGGACGCCTCCGTCCGCGCGGAGGTGTTGCAGCTCCTGCGGAGCCTCCAGCAGCGCCACCGCCTGTCCGTGGTGTACATCACCCACGACCTTTCCACGGTGCGCCACTTCTGCGAGCGGGTGTTGGTCATGTACGCGGGCAAGCTGGTGGAGCAGGCACACGTGGGGGATCTGCTGCGGGAGCCCCAGCACCCCTACACCCAGGCCCTGCTGGCAGCCATCCCCGACCCGGACCCGGACAACGCCAGGCGGCTGCGCCCCGTACCGCCCGGCGAGCCGCCCAGCCTGGTTCGCCCTCCCGAGGGGTGCCGGTTCCACCCGCGGTGTCCCGCGGCCATCCCGGGCGTGTGCGACCGGCGCGAGCCGCCGGACTTCGAGGTTCGTCCGGGGCACGTGACGGCCTGCTGGCTGTACGAAGGCGCCCGCACGGTGACCGCGGTGTCGGCCGCAGAAGGAGCGGAGTCTCCGTGAGTCCCCTGCGGTTGATGGGCACCGGACTGGCCCTGCTGGTCGCCAGCTGGGGGGCGGTCTTCCTCATGGTGTTGCGGGCAATCCCGCCGGACCTGGTGGTGGCCCTGGTCGCGTACGGGATGTCGGTGGTGGGGCTGGGTCTCGGCGTGGCGGGCGCGGCGCTGTGGGCGCGGTCCCGGGGCGCCCGGTAGTGGGGGGCCGGCCGCCGCGTGCGGCGGCCGGCCCGTGGCGCAGCCTAACCGGCCCAGGTCTGCCCCGGCTCCATGACCACGATCTCCAGCCCCTCGATGTCCCGGGTGGCCTCTTTCAAGGCCTCCGGCGTGCCCGTGAGCAGGGGGAACGTGGCGTAGTGGATGGGGATCACGCACTTCACCCCCAGCAGCCGGATGGCGTACGCGGCCTCGGTGGGGCCCATGGTGAACCGGTCCCCGATGGGGAGCATGGCCACCTGGGGCCGGTACAGCTCACCGATCAGCTTCATGTCGCCGAACACGCAGGTGTCCCCCGCGTGGTAGATGCGGAACCCGTCCTCGGTCTCCAGCACGAAGCCTGCGGGGTCACCCGCGTACACGATGGAACCGTCCTCCGCCTGCGCGCCGGAGCTGTGGAAGGCGTTGGTCATGGTGATCTTGAGGCCCTGCACCTGCACCGTGCCGCCCTTGTTCATCTGCTCGAAGCGCTCCACTCCCTGCCGGCTGAGGAAGGCGCACACCTCCGGCATGGCGACCACCGTGGCTCCGGTGGCGCGGGCGAGGGGCGCGACGTCCGCGGACAGGTGGTCGAAGTGGCCGTGGGTGATGAGGATCAGGTCCGCCCGGTCCTGTTTCTTGTGGGCGTCCGGACACCGTGGGTTGCCCTCCAACCAGGGGTCGATGAACACCACCTTCCCGCCGGGGGTGCCGATCTTGAAGCTGGCATGGCCGAGGTAGGTGATGCTGAGGCCCTGGGGTAGCTGCATGGCTCACCTCCTGTTTCCGGAAGGGGTCTCGTTCTCTAGGATACGGCCGAATCGGCCTCGCTCCCTGCTGGGTAGCCCTCGGGAGGTGACGCCGTGCGGACCGTGACGTGGGTCGCGTGCGCAGCTGCCCTCGCGGTCGCTGCCTACCGAGGGGTTGCCGCGCCCGGGCCGGAGGCGCAGGGGGTGGTGGTGGTGGCAGCGGCAGGCGACGTGGCGTGCGACCCCGCCTACCGGCCCCGGCCCGGGGAGTGTGCGGACACCGAGACTGCCCGGCTGCTGGAGGGCGCGGACCTGGTGTTGATGTTGGGGGACGGGCAGTACCCGGACGGTGCACTGGAGCGGTACCGGAACGGCTACGGCCGGACGTGGGGACGGCACCGCGTTCGCACTCGGCCGGTCCCCGGCAACCACGACTACCAGACCCCAGGCGCCGGCGGCTACTTCGCCTACTTCGAAGACCTTGCGGGACCCGCGGGGCTGGGATACTACGCGTTCGAAGCGGGAGGGTGGCTGCTGGTGGCGCTGAACTCCAACTGCTGGGCCGTGGGAGGGTGCGGACCCGGGTCCCCGCAGTTCCGGTGGCTGGAGGAGCGGCTGGCCGCGCCCCGAGGCGGGTGCGTGCTGGCGTACTGGCACCATCCGCTTTTTACCGCGGGCCGCTACTCCGGGTACGAGCCCGTCCGGCCGTGGTGGGAGCTCCTGTATCGGCACGGCGCCTCGGTGGTCCTCACGGGGCACGACCACAACTACCAGCGCTTCCCGCCCCTGGACGGCGAAGGGCGGCCGTCCGGTCGCGGGATCCGCCAGTTCGTGGTGGGCACCGGCGGCCGCAACCTTTACCGCGCGCTCCGCCGGGCAGCCGTGCAGCCGGAAGTGCTACGCGACGACCGTTTCGGCGTCCTCCGCCTCCGCCTGCTACCCGGCCGGTACGAGTGGGCCTTCCTCACCGTCGACGGCACCACCCTGGATCACGGCGCCTCCACCTGCCCGGTACCTGGAACCGGTACCAGGAACCCGTAGCTGGAACCGGTACCAGGAACCGCGCGCGTTGCAGGAGCGCGCCGCTACCCGGGAGCGGTACCAGCGGGCGGGGCTCTTGGAACGGATTCCAGGCAGCGGCGGCGGCGCAGACAAGGTCGCGGAAGTCGCGCAGGGGAGCCAACGGTAAGGGGAAGGCCACGGGCGAAAGCATGAAAGAACGCTCGTGCCTCGCGTCGCGGGCCGATGGAGATCGAAGTCGTGATCTGGATCCGCTTGGTATCTCAAGGGTCGGGGCGTCACGGCGGCGGGCGCGTCGTCTCCTCGGTCGGGGAACCGGAAACGTGCGGCGAGGTCGGCGGGGCAGCCACGCCCGGCCGACTCCTGTCGACTTCCACGGGCTGGTTGCAGACGCCATCGCGGGGCGCAATGCGCCGGCCCCGCCCGCCGCGACCGGCTGGCTCGTGGTACGCCTCGCGCTTCGCCGCTCCGGCACTCTGGCCTGTTGGAGCCGGCCGCTTGGTCGGGTTCGTACTCGGGCGCGTGCCGTTCCTGGAGCTGGCGCGACGGGGTTCCAGCTGCCTTGGCGGGAGGTCCCGGACACGCTCGGTTGGGCCGAACAGGTTGGCGGCCTCCTGCTGATCCACGAGATCCCACTGTCCGGACGCGTAGGCGTGGTAGCTGGTCCACGGATACCCGTCCGGGCGGTCGCAAAGCCCTGCCTGCACCGGATTATCGTGGATGTAGCGCACCACCGCCCACAAGTACTCCTCCTGCTCGCAGAGCTTGGCATGGTACCGGTCCTCGAAGGCATGCCCCCGGACCCCGAGGCGTCGGTTGTGGTGAATGGCGAACCGCCGCTGGACATAGTACATGACTTTGGCCAGCGGGGCCGGTCCCCGGCGGCACAGGAGGTGCACGTGGTTGGGCAGAAGGGCGTAGGCGAGCACCCGGAGGCCGAACCGCTCCACGGCTTCTCGCAGCAGGGAGAGGTAGACGGTGTAGTCTTCGGGTCCGTAAAAGAGCCGCTGCTGGTGGTTCCCGCGGGCCGTCACGTGGTAGACGGCTCCCTCTACGTCCACCCGCCGCTTGCGGGGCATCGCGGCACCTCTGTCCTCGGCGTTTGCTTCCTCCACGGAGTGAACGTCCAGGCCGGGGGATTTTGCACACCGTACCTGGAACCGGTTCCAGGAACAGGTGACGGGAGCGGGTACGTGGAACCGGTTCCAGGAACCATGGTCTGGGTGGTGTTGCCCGCCTACAACGAGGAGGAGAACCTGCCCGGCCTCCTGCAGCAGCTGGAGGCGCTCGGGCGGGACGACCTGCAAGTGGTGGTGGTGGACGACGGGAGCACGGACTCCACCGCCGCGCTGGCACAGACCTGGGCCGGGTCGCTTCGCCCCCAGCTGGTCCGGCACCCCCGGAACCTCGGCCTCGGGCGCGCGGTCGACACGGGCCTCCGGTACGTG
>JBKBVM010000309.1:0-942 GCA_046289555.1 bacterium | reverse complement strand
GCTCCACGTCGTCCTTGGGGATCGCCTCCCATCCCAGCCGTGCGTACCGGGGCAGGTCGACGTCCAAGCCGTCGCGGACGGTCTTGAGGGTTTCGATGGCGTTCGCCACGCCCTTCCCAGCCATGATGACCCCTCCGTCGGTTGGAGTTGTTCGGGAACGACGGGGTTCGCGCGGCTGCGGGGCCGCAGGGCTGGCGTCGGGGCCGAAAGGAACTGTGCGTAGCGGGCCGGCGGCTCGGCCGGAGGGGACGTCAGGGTCTTGCAACGTGTCTACGGGAAGGGATCGGCCTTGTCAAGGGGTGGACCCGCGCACGTAACAGCGGAGGTCTTCGAGGGGACGGGATCCGCGTCGTGAGGCCCCGTGGAACCGCAAGGGGTGCCGGAGCGCGAGGGGCCCCAGCGGCATTGTGGTTGCCACCACCCCCTCGGCTCTACGTCAATAAGTGTGGCGGGCGGAGCAGGAAAGCCAAGGGAACGAGGGCCAGGAGCATCTTTCGGACATACATGTGGCGGTCGCGGAACCCGTAGCTGAGGCGCTTGAGGAGCTTGATCTTGGTATGGATGCCCTCGGTGTAGGCGCTGGTGGCGCGGTGGCGGTGGTAGCTGAGTAGCTCGGCTTTCCAGGCGTGGAGGGTACGGCCCCAGCGGACCAGCTCAGCATCGTCAGCGTGCTGGAGGGACAGGAGGAGGCGGTCCAGGAGGGCCTGGGCGTGCGGGAGGCTGGGGGCGCGGTAGAAGGCTCGCAGCTGTTCTTTGGCCCAGTGGAAGTGGGCCAGGGTGGGGTATTGCCGGTAGATGGTCCTCAAGACCTCGGCCTGCTTGGGAGTCAGATTTTCCTGGTTTTTGAGCAGGGGCCAGCGGGGGATTTTACGACGGCGCACCTCCTGTTCGATCCGCCGGGCCTCGTCCACCCTGCGGTTGGCGTCCTGGATGACGTGGAAG
>JBKBVM010000308.1:321-973 GCA_046289555.1 bacterium | reverse complement strand
TGGGCGTCATGCTCCTGCCGCAGATGCTGGCCGCCCGGGACCTGCCCTTCCCCAGGCTCTCGGCCTACGCCTTCTGGGCCTATCTGGTGGGCGGGCTCGTCTTCTTCGGCTCGATCTTCTTCAGCCTGGCCCCCAGCGGCGGCTGGTTCATGTACCCGCCGCTCACCAGCAAGACCTATTCGCCGGGCATCAACGCCGACTTCTGGCTGCTGGGCATCGGCTTCATCGAGATCTCCGCCATCGCGGGCGCCATCGAGATCGTGGTGGGCGTGCTGCGGAACCGGCCGCCGGGCATGAGCCTGGACAAGATGCCCATCTTCGCCTGGGCCATGCTGGTCTTCGCCGCGATGATCATCATCGGCTTCCCGGCCATCATACTAGGCACCCTGCTCCTGGAGCTGGAACGCGCCCTGGGCTGGCCCTTCTTCGATGCGGCCCTGGGCGGCGATCCGCTGCTCTGGCAGCACCTCTTCTGGTTCTTCGGCCACCCGGAGGTCTACATCATCTTCCTGCCCGCGGCCGGGCTGATGTCGATGATCGTGCCGACCATCGCCCAGACGCCGCTCGCCGGCTATCGACTGGTGGTGCTCGCCCTGCTGGCCACCGGCTTCATCAGCTTCGGCGTCTGGGCCCACCACATGTTCGTGAGCGG
>JBKBVM010000308.1:0-311 GCA_046289555.1 bacterium | reverse complement strand
GAGCTTCTTCTCCGCGGCCAGCATGGCGGTCAGCGTGCCGGCGGGCATACAGGTCTTCGCCTGGATCGCCACGGTGGCGAAGGGGAAGTTCCAGTTCAACACCCCGGGCCTCTTCACCCTCGGCTCCCTGATCATCTTCACCATGGGCGGACTGACCGGCGTGATGGTGGGGCTGGCGCCGTTCGACTGGCAGGCCCACGACACCTACTTCATCGTCGCCCATCTTCACTATGTGCTGATCGGCGGGATGGTCTTCCCGCTGTTCGCGGCCTTCTACTACTGGATCCCGATGATGAGCCGCCGGGCGCTCT
>JBKBVM010000307.1:612-977 GCA_046289555.1 bacterium | reverse complement strand
GGAGCGCCAGCGCGAGACGCTGCTGCGCGAGCAGATGGCCGCGATCCAGCGCGAGCTGGGCGAAGGCGAACGCGAGGAGCTGTTCGAGCTCGAAGCGGCGATCGAGAACGCCGATATGCCGGAGGAGGTGGTGCAGCAGGCGCGCAAGGAGCTGCGCCGGCTGGCCCGAACCCCGGACGCCGCGGCCGAGTACGGGATGGTGCGCACCTATCTCGAATGGCTGGTGGAGCTGCCCTGGGGCGTTCCTGAGGCCGCGCCCATCGACTTAGCCGAAGCCCGCCGCATCCTGGACGAGGACCACTTCGGGCTGGAGAAGATCAAGCAGCGGATCATCGAGCACTTGGCGGTCCGGCGACTGGCGCCGG
>JBKBVM010000307.1:262-602 GCA_046289555.1 bacterium | reverse complement strand
CGTGCGGGTCAGTCTTGGCGGGGTGCACGACGAGTCCGAGATCCGCGGCCATCGGCGCACCTACGTCGGCGCCCTGCCGGGCAACATCATCCAGGCGATCCGCAAGGCCGGCCGGCGCGACTGCGTCCTGATGCTGGACGAGATCGACAAGATGAGCGCCGGCATACACGGCGATCCGTCGGCGGCCCTGCTCGAGGTGCTCGATCCGGAGCAGAACGTCGCCTTCCGCGACAACTACCTGGCCGTTCCGTTCGACCTCAGCCGCGTCGTCTTCATCGCCACGGCCAACATGCTGGACACCATCCCCGGTCCGCTCCGCGACCGCATGGAGGTCATCCAG
>JBKBVM010000307.1:0-252 GCA_046289555.1 bacterium | reverse complement strand
CCCCGCCCGCGGGTGGCTCCCGCCCTCCCCGCCGCACAGGTCCAAATCGAGCCTGCGGCGCTGGAGGCCCTGATCGCGCGCTATACGCGCGAGGCCGGGGTGCGGTCCCTGGAGCGGGAGATCGGCCGGGTGTTGCGCCACGTGGCGGTCCGGTTCGCCGAAGGCCACACCGAGCCGGTCCGCATCGGCCCGACCGACCTCGAGCCGATCCTGGGCCCGCCGCGGGTGGAGAACGAGGTGGCGATGCGCACC
>JBKBVM010000306.1:0-1368 GCA_046289555.1 bacterium | reverse complement strand
CGCCCCTGAGGCCCGAAAATCCGCGTCGTCGCGCGCTTCCGGCGCCGCCGTGTGCCAGGCAAGTGTCAAACTTCGGCGTGATCAAGCCAACAATTGGGGCTGGGCACCTACTGGGACGTGACACGGACGAGGGGCACCGACCCCAAGACAGCCGACGCTGGGCTGTCCTATAATGCTTGCGGTCCCGCGGTGGCCGTAGCTCAAGGGCAGAGCACCAGACTGTGGCTCTGGGGGTTGCGGGTTCAAGTCCCGTCGGCCACCCCACCGAGTCGCCTTCCGCCCGTTCTGCCCGCCCTGGCGCCGGCCTGCGGCCGCAGCCCCGACCGAGGGAGGTCTCCGTGGCGGACGTGGGGATTGTAGGCGGTACCGGACAGGAGGGCTTCGCCCTGGGCACCCGGTGGGCGGCCGCAGGGCTCAGCGTGGTGCTGGGCTCGCGTGTGGAAGAAAAGGGTCTGGAGGCCGCCCGGCGCGCGCGGTCCGTTGGCCTGCTGGGAGCGGTGTCCGGCGGCACGAACCAGCAAGCGGCGGAGCTGGGTGACGTGGTGGTGCTGGCGGTGCCGTTCCACGCCCACGCCCAGATCCTCCCCGAGATCCGCCCTGCGGTGCGCGGCAAGGTCGTGGTGGACACCACGGTGGCGCTCCGGAGCCTGGATCCCCCGGAGCTGGCGGTACCCGAGGAGGGTTCCGCGGCGCAGCGGGTGCAGGCGCTATTGCCGGAGGCGAAGGTGGTGGCGGCGTTCCACACGGTTTCAGCCTACAAGCTGGCGCAGCTGGGCCGGGAGCTGGAGGAGGACACCCTGGTCTGCGGGGACGACCCGCACGCCAAGCAGAGGACGGTCGAGCTGGCGAAGGCTCTGGGGCTGCGGGCGGTGGACGCGGGAGGTCTGGACCAGGCCAGCACCCTGGAGCGGCTGGCGGCCTTGGTGGTGGCGCTGAACCGCAGGTACCGGCGGAAGGCGGTTGGCGTCCGTTTCGTCGGCCTGTAGGCCAGGAGCGGCCCGACGCTGTTGCCCGCGGCGAGACTGCAAACTAAGGAGGGACCGTGGACTTCCGTGAGACCGTGGAGCTTCTGCGGGAGCTGGTTTCGGTGCCGAGCGTGAACCCCGCGTACCCGGGCGGCACGGGAGAAGGGGAGCTGGCTCACCGGGTGGCGGAACACCTACGGGACCTGGGCGCGGAGGTACGGCTGGTGGAGGTTCTGCCGGGGCGGCCGAACGTGGTGGCGGAGGTAGGCCGTGAGGGCCCCCGGCTGCTGCTCTCCGCCCACCTGGACACCGTGCAGGCCACGGGGATGACGGTGGCCCCGTTCGCCGGCGAAGTGCGGGACGGGAGGCTTTTCGGCCGGGGAGCCTGCGACACGAAGGCGTC
>JBKBVM010000305.1:0-1371 GCA_046289555.1 bacterium | reverse complement strand
GGCTGGCGAAGGCCTCGTTCAGCTCGACCACGTCGAAGTCCTTGGGCGAGAGGCCGAGGCGGCCGCACAGCTTGTCCACCGCCGGCACGGGCCCAACGCCCATGACGCGCGGCGCGACGCCGCCCGAGGCGCCGCCCTCGATGCGGGCGAGCGGCTCGAGGCCCAGCTTCTGCACCATCTCGGCCGAGGCCAGCAACAGGGCCGCGGCGCCGTCGTTGATGCCGGAGCTGTTCCCCGCGGTGACCGTCCCGCCCTTCCGGAAGGCGGGCCGCAGCCTCGAAAGCGCCTCCAGGGTGGTGTCCGGCCGCGGGTGCTCGTCCCGGTCCACCACCACGGGCTCCCCGGACGGCTGCGGGATGACCACGGGCACGATCTCCTCGCGGAAGCGCCCCTCGTGGATCGCCCGGGCCGCCCGCTGCTGGCTCAGCAGGGCGTACCGGTCCTGCTCCTCCCGGGTGATGCCGTACCGTTCGGCGACGTTCTCCGCGGTCTCCCCCATGGAGTACGGAGGGTACTTCTCCGCCAGCTTGGGGTTGGTGAACCTCCAGCCGATGGTGGTGTCGTAGACCTCTAGCTTCCGACTCCACGGTTCGGCAGCCTTTGCCACCACGAAGGGCGCGCGGGTCATGCTCTCCACGCCGCCCGCGATCATCACGTCCCCGTCGCCGCAGCGGATGGCGTGATACGCGGTGACCGCCGCCTGCAGCCCAGACCCGCACAGCCGGTTCACCGTCTGCCCGGGGACGTCCACGGGCAGCCCGGCCAAAAGGGCTGCCATGCGGGCTACGTTGCGGTTGTCCTCCCCCGCCTGGTTGGCGCAGCCGAACACCACGTCCTCGACGCAGGCCGGGTCGATGCCCGTCCGCCGGACCAGGGCCGCGATCACCAGCGCCGCCAGGTCGTCCGGCCGCACGTCGCGCAGAACCCCGCCGTACCGCCCGATGGGGGTCCGCACCGCGTCCACGATCACCACGTCCCGCACGCTGCCCTCCGGACGGCTACCGGCCCACGTAGCGCGGCGGCCGTTTCTCCAGGAACGCCTGCACGCCCTCGCGGTGGTCCTCCGTGCGGCCCGCGGCGTCCTGCAGCATCGCCTCGTAGTCCAGGGCGCTTTGGAGGTCTGCTTTCAGGTTCCGCAGGAGGGCCCGCTTGGTGAGGCCGTACGCCCGCGTGGGCCCGGAGGCGAGCCGGCCGGCCACCTCCCGGGCCTTGCTCATGAGCTCCGCAGGGGGGACCACCCAGTTCACCAGACCGAGCCGCAACGCCTCCTGCGCGGGGATCGCCTCCGCCAGGTAGCAAAGCTCGAACGCCTTCCCCAGGCCCACCAGGCGCGGGCAAGGGGAAGACGTGACCGGGCCGGTCCAGGTCCTC
>JBKBVM010000304.1:0-1496 GCA_046289555.1 bacterium | reverse complement strand
CTTTATGGAGCCCGCTCGGGTCGGGGGATTGACAACCGGGTTGGCCGGCGCTATCTTGCGCCTGCAAAACTGAATCGCGCACCGTTCGAAAGGGCAAACCCGCGGTAACGCGGGGACGCAAAGCCAACGGGGCCTGTGAGGAACAGGTCGGCCGGGTTGCCGAAAACGGTGATCTCGTTTTTGGGCCCGTTCGCTCGGTGCGCACGGGCCTTCGTTCTGCCGAGGGCACCGGGCAGGAAGCGCGCGCGTGCGGACCCTACCCCCCGAGGTCCGCGCGGCGCGCTTCCACCCGGTGTGCGTCCGATCCTCTCTGACTTTCCTGCGAGGTCAGCGCGCTCCCGACGGGACGCGTCGGTCACGCGTTGGTGCAAGGCCGCGCGGGTGAGCCGACCGGTGCCCGAGGCCGTGCAGGTACCGCCGGAACGCTCCGTCCACTGCCTCCGATAGCACCAGCCGCCTCAGGAGCTCAAAGTCCGCTCCCCAGGCCTCCGCGCGTTCCCGGGCGGCGTCCAGCAGGGAAGCGAAGACGCCCGGGAGTGCATCCGCCAGCTGGCCCGCGGCCTCCGCGGTGCGGTGGTCGGTCCGCACCAGCAGCGCCCCGCTTCCGCGGTACAGCTCCGCCACCGCGTCCACAGCCCAGCGCTGGTCTCCGCCCAGCAGCACCCACCGGGGCCGCAGGAAGTCCCGTACCGCCTGGCCCCGCCGGAGCAGCAGGGGGTTGGAAACCACGCCCGCGGGAAAGCCTTCGCCCCCACGCTCCCGGAGCCGGTGCTGCAGCCACTGGGCAGTCCCCACAGGTACGGGGGTCTGAAGGGCCAGGACGCTGCCCGGCGCCAGTCGACCCACGAGGCTATCCGCCCACGGCTGCCGCCGTGGGTCCGTGGCCACGCACCACAGCGCCGCGTCTGAGGGCGGATCCTCCACGAGCTCCAGCCACCCGCAGCCCAGGGCTTCCCGGAACAGCGGCTCCAACCCGGGTTCGAAGAACGGCAGGCATCCCCGGCGCAGCGCCGCGCGCCGAGCACGGTCGGGCTCCACCGCCAGCACGCGACGGCTGGGGCCCGCCAGGCAGCTGGCTACCACCAGGCCTGACGCCTCCAGCCCCACCACCACGACCCGGGTCTCCGCCACCTCGCACCTCCGCGGGTCCCCGAGGCAAGTTTCGTGCCGCCCTTCAAACCCGGTCCCACACCACCTCCCCCGCCACCACCGTGAGGGCCGCCCGGCCCTCCACCAGCACGCACAGGTCCGCCCGCAGACCCGGCCTTAGCAGCCCGCGATCCTCGAGACGTAGGACCCGCGCGGGAGTGGTGCTGGCCATGCGGACCGCGTCTCGCAATGGCACGCCCCACCGGACCGCGTTGCCTACCGCTTCGTCCATCCGCAGGACGCTGCCCGCAAGCGTCCCGTCCGCCAGGCGCGGAGCCTCACCGGGCGGGACCGTCGCCAGGGATCCGCCAAGGCGGTACCGACCCGGCAGAGCGCCCGCACCGGCC
>JBKBVM010000303.1:0-1515 GCA_046289555.1 bacterium | reverse complement strand
GTGGAGGGCTACCCGGACGGGACCTTCAAGGGCAACCAGCCCCTGACTCGTTACGAGATGGCGATGGTCGTGGCCCGCATCATCGCCCGCATCGAGGCCATCCCGACCCCGCCGCCTCCGGAGGTCCGCCGGGCGGACCTGGACGCGGTGCGCCGTGACCTGGCGGCCACGCGGACCCAGGTGACGACGAACCAGCGCACCATCGCCACGTTGCAGCGGCTGGTGAACGAGTTCCGTGCCGAGCTGCAGGCCCTGGGCGTGCGGGTGACGGCCCTGGAGGAGGAGCTCAGCGCCCTGCGGGCGCGCCTGGACAACACCCGCATCACGGGGGACTTCATCCACTGGTACAACGCCGTGGGCGGAGGCCTGAGCGCTCCGGGTCGCCAGGAATTCAGCCGCATCCGGCTGACGTACAGTGGCCGGGTGGCTGAAGGCGTCAGCACCACGCTGCGGGTCCGGTCGTTCGCTGTGGGAGGTGGAACCAACGTGGACTACGACCGCCTGCACCTCGACTGGGCGAACGCTTTCGGCGTGGAGGGCCTGAGCGTGCGTGTGGGCCGCCACACGGTTAACCTGGGCCCGATCGGGCTGCTGCTGAACATGGACACCAACAACCAGCGTCGCGACGGGGTCTCAGCTCGCTGGCGGCTTGGCTCCCTGGACCTTCTCGGTGCCGCCTTTCAGAGGACCATCGCGGCTACGGACCACACGGTCCTTGCAGGCCGGTTGTCCCTTGGGCTGATCCCGGGTTGGACCATCGGGCTGAACGTGCGGAACGACCAGGCCACCTGGACACCCGGCCCGACCGGTACGGGGTTCAGTGGGGACCTGAGCGGCGAGCTGGTCTCCGGCCTTTCCTTCGCCGCGGAGTACGCCTCTTTCGATACGACCGGGATCGGAACCCGGACCTGGCTGGAGGCCCGCGTGGACCTTAACTTTGGGCAGCTCGCGGGTACGGAGATCCCGTTCAACCCGCGGCTACGGGTGTTCTACCGCGAGTTCGGGAACACCGCGGGGACCCCGCTTGGGGTTCTGACCGGGAACTACGTCCTGACGGATGCCTGGTTCGGAGACTTCGGCGGGAGCCTCGTTTCCGACGCCCGTGGCTTCGGCGCGCGACTGGACCTCCAGCTGTTGGAGAACCTGACTGCCACGCTCACTTACGAGCGCTACGACCGGATCAGCGTGACGGGCAGCGGGACCGTGATGTCGGCTCGACTGGGGTGGACGGTAGCTCCGAGGACGATCGTGAACATCTACGCGGCCAGCGGCGAAGGTGGGCAGTTTGGTCTGCCGGCTACAGCAGGGCAGGCGGCTGGCGTGTACGTGACGACGAGCTGGTAGTCCCTGGCCTGCCAGCGTCAGTTTCTGCGCCCCCGGGCAGCTGCCCGGGGGCGCAGCTCTTCCGCGAGGACGCGAGCGGCGCCACGGCGGATCCGTGGTGAAGGTCGGTTGACTGCGCAGCCCGCCCGTGCTAGGGTAGGCGGCGAAAGGCACCTTTAAGTCGGTCCAGCG
>JBKBVM010000302.1:0-1524 GCA_046289555.1 bacterium | reverse complement strand
TGCCGGGGACCTCCCGGTAGAGTTTCCGGTCAGGCAGGAGGATCCAGCTGCGGTCGCGCGCCCGGTCGTAGAGGTAGACCCTCCTCACGGGGACGGGCTCCTCCAGCCGCAGGGCCTCCGCGCCCACGTACAGGCGCCTGGTGACCTTCTTCTGCGGGTCGGCTGGATCCGGCCCCACGATCTGGGCGGAGAACTGCTTGGAGAACCACGGCCGCGCCGGTGCCGCGTCCGAGCGGCCGAGCGCGACCGGGACCAGCAGACTGACGGCCACCACGGACAGCACCCGTACAGCGCTCCACCTGTACATGCTCACCCTCCCTGCAGGCAGATCTCTTTACCGTGGCACCTCACGGACTGTAAACGATCCGCAGGACCGGCGAGAGGATGTCTTCTACCTGGTCCGAAGTTCCCGGCGGGGCGGGCTCCAGACTGAACCGGAAGCGGAAGTCCGCGGACTGCCGTCGGACCCGGTGGAAGACGCGAACCGCCTCCGTGACGTCCACACAGAGCTCTTCCCCGTCCGTGCTGGCGGCTACCACGGTCCGGGTCCCCTCGAGCAGGTCCGCGTCGAAGTCCCGGGGGTCAAGGCCGCCGCCGGTGGCGCGCCACGGCACGGCCTCCAGCAACAGGAGCTGGCCCCGCACCGCGTAGGGGATGCCCGTCTGGCGCCTGCGGGCCAGCAGTTCCGCGGTGCGGACCGCGGCGCCCTCTGGGACCCCGGACAGGGGGAAGCTCAGGAACGCGCGGAGGACCCACGGTTCCGGACACCCTTCCACGCGGGAGGTCCAGCCGCTGCCCACCGAGGTCCGCTGGGGCAACGCCGCACCGTCCCTGCACACGGACCCCCGGTCGGACGCAGGGATGTCGATGGGGACCGGCGTGGGCGAGGGAGAGGGCTGCGGGCTGGGGGACCCCGGGGGAGCTGCGGGTACCGCAGCAGCCACGCAGCCCGCCAGCAACGCCCCCACCAGCCAGGCAACAAGGGCGAGGTGACTCCGGCTCGCGAATTTCACCAGGTTCTTGACTTCTCGACAGACCTCCCCGGTTCCTCGTGCCGGCTTAGTCTGATTGCGATTACCGGTCACGGCCAGGGACCGGCGTCTGAACCAGATGCCTCCAGAAATAACCGCGCCGCCACCGGCGAGGGGGGCCTGGGTTCGGCGTGCAGGCCTACGGGGTCCTGGCCCGCAGGGCGTCCTGCAGCAGCGTCCGGATCTCCCGCAGGTCCTCCCGCAGCTCCGCAAGCCGCGCGTCCACCTGCGCGAACCGCGCGTCCACCTGGGCGAACCGGGCGTTCATGTCCGCCCGCAGGTCGTCGATCCGGCGGTGCACGTCATCAAACCGGCGGTTGTTGTACAGGACCCCAGCGAGGACTGCCAGGACCACGGTTACCACGATGGTGGCCACCTGCTCCCACGCCACGGGCGTATACTACCCCGACTGGTCTTCCCGGGCAAGGGTACGGACACCCAGGGGACACCTGGCAGGCCCTGTCCCCCGGCCCTGTCCCCTTGGGGACAGAGC
>JBKBVM010000301.1:0-1545 GCA_046289555.1 bacterium | reverse complement strand
GAACCCGCCAGCAGAACCACCCGCCGGTCCTCGAGATCCAGCTTCCGGAGGAAAGCGGCCACCTCGCGGGTGCGGCCCTCCTGCACCCCGAACCCTTCCACCACCACCAGGCGGCCCGTCTGCGCCGCGTCCGACAGGATTGACCGCAGCGCCAACCGGCGCATGGCCTTGGGCAGCCGCTGGCTGTAGTCGCGGGGCTTGGGTCCGAAGGCCACGCCCCCTCCTACGAAGATGGGAGCTCGGATGTCGCCGTGCCGGGCCCGGCCGGTACCCTTCTGCCGCCAGATCTTCCGGGTGCTCCCCTCCACCTCGCCCCGGGTCTTGGTGGACGCGGTCCCCTTCCGGGCGTTCGCGTGCTGGGCCACCAGGGCCTGATGCACGACCGCCGCGTGGGGCCGGATCCCGAACACCTCCTCGGGGAGGTCCACCTCACCCGCTGGCTCTCCCGTGGCGCTGAACACGGCTACCTTCGGCATCCCGTCCCTCCACGCCGCGCAGACCTTGACGTCCCTAGTCCATCTTGCGGACCATCACCAGCCCACCGCGGGGGCCGGGGATCGCGCCGCGGATGAGAAGCAGGTGTCGCTCCGGGTCCACCCGGACCACCCGCAGCCCGCGGATGGTGACCCGCTCCCCTCCCATGCGCCCCGGCATGCGCTTGCCCTTCCACACGCGGCCGACGCCGGAGGTCCCCAGGGATCCCACGGCCCGGTGCATGAGCGATACGCCGTGGGAGTCCGCCTGTCCGCCGAACCCGTGGCGCTTCATGGCGCCCGCGAACCCCTTGCCCTTGCTGGTCCCCGTCACCGCTACCCGGTCCCCTTCCCGGAAGACCGTCACGGAGATCTCCTGCCCTACGTGGTAGTCCTCGCCCTCCCGGAGCCGAACCTCCCGGATCACCCGCCGCGGCGAGACGCCCGCGCGGCGGAACACGCCCCGCAGGGGGCGGTTCACCCGGCGCTCGGGCACCTCCTCGAACCCCAGCTGGACCGCCCGGTAACCGTCCCGCTCGGGGGTGCGCACCCCCACCACCACGTTGGGCTGTGCCTCCACCAGGGTCACCGGCACCAGGTTGCCCTGGGCGTCGAACACCTGCGTCATCCCCACCTTCCGTCCCAGGATCGCCGCCATCACACTCCCTCCCTCGGAGGGTCCGCCTACAGCTTGATCTCGATGTCCACACCGGCCGGAAGATCCAGGGTCATCAAGGAGTCCACGGTCTTCTGGGTCGGGTCCAGGATGTCGATGAGCCGCTTGTGGGTCAGGATCTGGAAGTGCTCCATGGACTCCTTGTCGATGTGCGGACCCCGGATCACGCAGTAGACGCTCCGGTCCGTGGGCAGCGGGATGGGCCCCCGGATGCGCGCCCCGCTCCGGCGGGCCGCCTCCACCAGGGTGGCCGCGGACTGGTCCAGCAGCCGGTGGTCGTACGCCTTCAGTTTGATGCGGATCCGCTGCGCCACGGCCTCCTCCCGTCTACTCCAGGATCTTCGTCACCACCCCGGCCCCCACCGTCCGACCCCCCTCCCGGATCGCAAACCGCAG
>JBKBVM010000300.1:0-1554 GCA_046289555.1 bacterium | reverse complement strand
GGTTTTTGCGCAAAGGGGAAGCTGAGCAGGTAGTACGCACCTTCCGGGACCACTTCCGGGTGCCGCTGGTGCACGTGCGCCGGTCCTGCGCACCACGGGGACCGTGCCGTACCGCAGGCTATACAGCTGGTTCAGGCCAGAGGGCTCGTAGCGGGACGGCATCAGGAAGGCGTCACACCCCGCCTCAATCCAGTGTGCCAGGCGCTCGTCGAACCCGATCCGCACCGCGACCCACCCCGGGTGGCGCTGGCCCGCCTGCCGCAGCAGCTCCTCGTACGTGGGGTCGCCGGTCCCGAGGATCACCAGCTGAGCCCCCGCGGCCGGGAACCGGTCCACACAGGCGGCCACCAGGTCGACCCCCTTCTGTTCGACGAGTCGGGAAACCATACCGAAAAGGGGAACCCCCGCGTCTATCCGCAATCCCGTCTCCTGCTGCAGGGCCCTCTTGCACACCGCCTTGCCGGAAAGGTCCTCGGGGCCGTAGCGGGCCGGGAGGTAGTGGTCGTTTCGGGGGTCCCAGACGGAGTAGTCCGCTCCGTTCAGGATCCCGTACAGGTCCGAAGCACGCTCCCGCAACACCCCGTCCAGGCCGCACCCCAGCTCGGGGGTCTGGATCTCCCGCGCGTACGTCTCGCTCACCGTACTCAGGACATCGGCGAACACCAGTCCACCCTTGAGCAGGTTCACCCGGCCCCAGAACTCCAGGTAACGGGGACTGTACAGCTCCGGCGGGAGCCCGAGGTGAGCGTACTTCTCGGCCGGAAACAGGCCCTGGTACGCCAGGTTGTGCACGGTCAGCAGGCAACCCACCGGATCCCACGCCCGGTCCGGCGAGGCCCTCAGGTACACGGGGATGAGGGCGGTCTGCCAGTCGTTGCAGTGGACCACGTCCGGCTGCCAGCCGGAGACCTGGACCCAGGAAAGGGTGGCCCGGCAGAACAGCGCGAACCGCTCGAGGTTGTCGGGGTAGTCCCGGCCCGACTCGCCGTACAGCCCGGGCCGGTCGAAGCTCGCCGCGTGGTCGACGAACCATACGGCGACGTTGCCGCCTGGCACACCACCTTCCCACACCACGACCCGCTCCCCGGCGGACGCCCCTAGGGCCACCTGGACCTCGCCTGCCGGACGTAGCTGCCACGGCCCCTGCCGCACGGACCGGTACAGGGGCGTCACGATCCGGACATCCACCCCCGCCCGCGCCAGAGCCGCAGGCAGCGCCCCGCTTACGTCAGCCAACCCACCCGTCGTGGAGAACGGCGCGACCTCCGAGGACACAAACAGGACGCGCTTTGTCTGTTCCGGTGATTCCACAACGTGCGGGAAAACTAACCTTACTTGACAAAAATCCGCCCCCGCTGCGAACATCCCGCGCGAAGGCGCTTTTGCCGCGGTTGCCGCGCAGCCTAGCAGTCGATAGCCTGGCGAGAGCCGCCTCGCCGGCACCTTGGTTGTCGTTGCACGGTCACCCGTGCAACCCGGTATGTACCCGGAACGCGGTTCCCGTAGACCGCAGCCACCAGGTTGCGGCCACGGTGATGTTAGAGCAATATCGGT
>JBKBVM010000002.1:0-31589 GCA_046289555.1 bacterium | reverse complement strand
AGTCGCCCATCGCGGAGGAGGGGAGCCGGCCAGTAGTGTTCGGGCCACACGACCAACCGCGCTCCCGAACGCACCGCCTCCCGGGTGAGCTGCAGCAGGGTCTTCTGGGTCTGCGGAGCGTGGTCGGGATCGAGCTTGCGCTGCTGCACCAGGTTCGGTTGGATCGCGGCCACCGGCATCCACGGTTGCGTCTCCGCTTCCAGGCGCGCAAGTCTCCCGTTTCCCCACCCCCACGCCAGGGCCACCAGGAGCAGGGGCACCAGCCCCGAGGGTCTGCGGAGCAAAAGGAGCGCAAGCCCCCCGTTCGCCGCCACCACCGCCGCGGAAACGAGGTACACACCGCCCACGGAGGCGAGCTGCAGGACCGGCAGGTTCGTCCACTGGGAGTACCCCACGAGCCCCCACGGGAACGAGGCCACACCCAGGCTGCGCAGCCACTCCACCACCACCCACGCCAGACACGCCGCCAACAGGAACCGAATGTCCCCCCGGCCCTGGGCCCCGGAACTGGCCAGCGCGCCGAACAGGGCGGAGTATCCCGCGCTCACCGCCACCACGGTGAGGTACGCGGCCACACCCAGGCTGTTGAGCCACGTGAGCAGTGCCCCGTAGAAGGCTAACCCGAATGTGAGACCGACCCCTGCCGCGGCTACCGGTTGCAGCCCCCGGAGGGCCAGCAGCAGGGGCACGAGTGCGGCCCACGCCAGGGGCCACCAGCCGGGATGCGGGAAGCTCAGGGCGAGCAGCACGCCGGAAAGCCCCGCGGCCACGTACCGAACACGGAGGCCGCTGGCCTTGGCAAATGTTATCGTGCCAGCCGCGCAGTGGGCCTGAGGCCCACCAGATCGGGCTAGAGGGGGTTGCCGGACTCCCACCGTGCTGACTGTAGCACCTCTGGCGACCGCCGGTACCCGGACGACCGCGAGGTTGACGGTGCGCCCTCTTCACCCCTTCGACCAGGAACCGCACACGGACCCAACGCTCGGCCTGCGGCCCCGCTTTTCTGGGCGCCGTGACCTCCTGGCCCCCAACCAGATCCGGCTTGCTGGAGAAGACGGCTCACGCACCCCCTACCCGTTTCAGTCCACCAGCGACACCGAGACCGACACCGGGTTGTGGAGGATGTCCAGCACCGGCGAGGTCTCCTGGACCTAGTCGCAAAGGGCACGATCTCCTCATGCGGCGCGTCGGCCTTGACCCGGTAGGTCGACCGCAGCCGCTCCGCGACCGGAGCTCACTCAGGACCCGCCCCGCCGGACCGCGTCGGCCAGTTCGATGAGCACGTTGCGAAGGCCCGGAACGCCCGCAGGAGCCCCGTCACCCTAACCCTCCGCTTTATTGCAGAAAACTGAGATCCGCGCGAGCCGGAGCTGCTTCAGCCGGCCCGCCGTGCAGACAGGCCCGCAGGCTCACCGGCCCCCTCGAGGATCGGGCAGACACACCGGGACTGCCCGCAGGGCCGTCGGGCCCGACGGCGCAGCCGCCCCAGCTCCTGCTGCAGCACCTGCAGCGCTCGCAGGTGGGCCTCCACCTCCCTCAGCCTCCGCTCCAGCCAGCCGCGCACGTACCCGCACGGCGCCTCGCCGCGATCCCGCAGCCCCAGAACCTCCGCCATATCCCGCAGCGTCAACCCCGCCCGCTTGGCGCGCAGGACGAACCGCAACCGGTCCCGATCCCGGTCATCGTACACCCGGTAGCCGGAGGCCGTCCTCCGCGGCCGCAGCAGGCCCACCGACTCGTAGTACCGCAGCGTCCTCGGGTTCAGCCCGAACTCCCGGGCCAGCTCACCGATCCGGGCGCCGACCTCCTCGCTCATCCGCCCACGCACGGATTCACCTCCTGTCGCCCTCTCCCCCATGTTCCCGCAGCGGCAGCAGCCGGCCTACGAGGGACCGGGTCAGGACGAGGCCCACACTCACCGCCATGGCCAGCATGGCCCAAACCGGCCTGACCAACCCGCTGGTGGCCGCCACAACCCCCACCCCGTTGAACGCCAGGGCCACGGCCACGTTTCCCACGGTCAGGCCGTAGCTGCGCCGGGCCAGCTCCACCGCCTCCAGCAGCGCGCCGAGCCGGCCGCTCATCAACACCACGTCCGCGGAGTCCACCGCGATGTCGGCGCCCGCGCCGATGGCAACCCCCACGTCCGCCTGCATGAGGGCCGGCGCGTCGTTGATCCCGTCCCCCACCATGGCCACGCGCCGGCCCTCGGCCTGCAGCTTTCGGACCACTTCCGCCTTCTGGCCCGGCAGCACCTCGCTCAGGACCTCCTCGATGCCGGCCGCCTGCGCCACGACCTGGGCCGTGCGCCGGTCGTCGCCCGTCAGGAGGACGATCCGGCGGCCTCTCTTCCGGAGCTCGCCCACCGTCTCCGCCGCGTCCCGCTTGAGCGGGTCCTCGATGCCCACGACCCCGGCCGGGCGCCCGTCCACGGCCACCAGGACCGTGGTCTGCCCCCGGTCCTGCAGCTCCCGCGCCACGGCGACTAGCGGTGCCGCGTCCACCCCCCGTGCGTGCAAGAATCCGGCGCTGCCCACCAGGACCCGTCGCCCCTCCACCAGCGCCTCGACGCCCAGCCCCGGGTGCGCTGCGAAGTCGGCAGGGTCAGGAAGAGCGATGCCTCTGGTCGCGGCGCCATCCACCACCGCCCTGGCCAGGGGATGCTCGGACGGCCGCTCGGCGCTCGCGGCGAGGCGCAGGAGCTCCTCCTCCGGCATCCCGAGGGTCCGGCACGCCACCAGGTGCGGCCTGCCCTCCGTCACGGTCCCGGTCTTGTCCAGCACGAAGGTGTCCACTCGACCCAGGAGGTGGAAGGCTTCCCCGGACCGCATCAGGATCCCGCGCCGTGCCGCCTCCCCGGAGGCGCGCACGATGGCGAGCGGCGTCGCCATCCCCAGGGCGCAGGGGTAGCCCATCACCAGCGCACTCAAGGCGGCGAAGGCCGCGCGCGTCCAGTCCGCTCGCCCCACGACCAGCGCCCCGCCCAGGGTCCAGGCGAGGAATCCCGCAGCCCCGGCAGTGAAGACGGCCGGCACGAACCACAGGAGCACCCGGTCCACCAGGCGCAGGATCCCCGGTTTCAGCGCCCGGGCCTCCGCCACGTGCCGCGCCACCGTCTGGAGGAAGCTGTCCGGGCCTACCCGGGACACCTCCACCACCAGGCTGCCCAGCTGGTTCAGCGACCCACCCACCACCTCGTCGCCCACGGACTTGTCCACGGGCATGGGTTCGCCGGTCAGCAGGCTCTCGTCCACCGCGGAAGCGCCCTCCACCACCACGCCGTCGGCGGGGACGCGCTCGCCCGGGCGGACCCGTACCCGGTCTCCGGGCCGCAGGCTGCTCACGAGGACCTCTTCCTCGGAACCGTCGGGCAGTAGCCGCCACGCGGTGGGGGGCGCCAGGCTCAGGAGCCGACGCACGGACTGCGACGCCCGCACGTGCACCAGCACCGACAGGTAGCCGCCGACGATGTGGAAGGCGAAGACGAACACCGCCGCCCCGAAGAACTCCCCGGGCGGGAAGGCCGGGAGCACCAGTCCCACCGTCCCTCCCGCCACGCCCGCGAGAGCGGATGCTGCGGCCAGCACGTCCTGGTTCAGGATGCCCCGGCGGAGGGCCTGCCAGGCGTTGCTCAACACCCAGCGGCCGGGGCCGGAAGCCGCGAAAACGGCCAAGCCGCCCATGGCCAGGGCCCGCGCGCGACTCGGACCCCAGAGGGCGCTGGCCAGCATCAGCGCGCTGGCCAGCCCGAGCAGGGCGCCGGCCCACCAGGCTAGGCCGCGGGCGCGGCGCAGCTCGGCCTCTTCCTCGTGGAAACGGGCAGCCTCGTCCGGCGGGCGCACGCGGAACCCGATGTCCTCCAACGCCCTGGAGATGGCGTCGGCGGACAGGCGGTCCGGCTCGTACTCCACCAGGGCCTCCTCGTGCGCGATGGACACGTGCACGGACCGCACCCCGGGTAGCCGCAGGACCGCCTTGCGCACGGACTCCACACACAGGGAGCAGTGCATCCCGCCCAGCTTGAGGTGCAGCCGCTGCGGGTTCGAAGTCACACGCACCACCTCCTCCTGGACGACGGTAAACCTTCCACCCTGCTGGAAGGTCAATGGCCGCTCGCAGACCGCCCGGCCCTCAGGGCCGGTTGACGGGGATCGTCGCCCCGCTTATCTTGGACGTGCGGGCGATGGGGCTCGCCCTTGTGTACCCGGTCAGCCGGGTTGATAGCTCCTACTGGGTTGCCAGTAGGAGCTTTTTGTTCAGGATGCGGCACATGACCCTGACCCTCACGGGCGAGGACCTGGCGCAGCTGGCGGAGGCCCTGTCCTCTCTGGGTTTCTGGCCCCTGGAGGTCGGGCTCGCGTGGCTGATTGCGGAGGGTGCTCGCCGGTACGTGGCTGACCAGGAAGCCTGGCACGAACTGACCGCGTCGGGTGAGCCTCAGGGGGCGCCGGCACAACTGGAGCTGCAGCGCCGGGAAGCCCTTGCCCACGTGTTGTCCATGCGCGCCCGCACCCTGGCCCGCGAGAGGGAGCGGGACGTCCTCCGCGAGCGGGTGAACGCGCTCAGCGTGGAGTACGCGCGGCTACGCCGAGCCCTGTTCGCTCTACGGAGCCAGCAGGGGAAGCCCTCAGAGACTCAGCAAGAAGAGTAGGAGGAATCCATGGACGAGCACGACGTCCTGGTCACGGTGCACGTCCCCCTGGACGAGGAGGCAGCCCGGGAGGTGGACGCGATCCTGCGGGCGGAGGGTTGGACCGAGGAAGAGGGCCTGCGGATCCTCCTGGGCTACGGCGCGGCGGTGCACCTCTGGCCCCCGCCGGAGGACGCCCTGCGGGCCCTCGGAGCCGCGCGGGCGGAACTCGCGACCCTGCGGCACCGCGCGTACCGGGCAGACGAGGCCGTGCGCGGGTTGCGCATGAACCTAGTGGGCCTACAGGCCTCCGTGGAACAGGCTCGCCGATCCCTCGCCTACTGGAGACAGCGGCCCCGCGGGCCGGCCGGTCAACCCGCGGAGCCGGAGGTCCCCTCGGGGCCGGTACCGGACCTGAGGAGGGCGCGGGGCATCCGGAGCTGGCTCGCACGGTGGTTCGGGGGCGTGTGTCGTGCGTGGTGACGCCCACAGCGCTCGGCGGGACGACCTGGTCTTCGCGAGGGTTCGGGAAGCGCTGACATCCGGCGGCTGTCCTGTCTGCCGCCTCGCCACCCACGCGGTGCAGCGGTTCCTGGACAACTTCCTGTACGAGCGCGTGAACGACCCCAAGACGCGGGAGGAGGTGCGGGCCAGCTGGGGGTTCTGCCCGCACCACGCGTGGGCTCTCCCGGCGCAGCGCAACCCGGTTCTGGGCGTCGCCATCGTGTACCGGGACCTCGTGGGAGCCCTACGGGATCGCCTGGACGCGGCGCTCCGGGGTCATCCCAGACGCCGACGGGACGCGGGGGCCGCGCTCCACCACGCCCTGCGTCCTGCTGCACCGTGTCCCGCCTGCCTGCACCGTCAGCGCATGGAGGAAGTGTACGTGGCAAGCCTCCTGGAGCATTCTGCAGACCCCGAGGTGCGGCAGGCCCTTGCGGGTCCGGCGCCCCTGTGCCTCCCCCACCTCCTCCTCGCCGCCTCCCTGGTCAGGTCCCCCGAACACCTCACGCGCCTCCTGGAGGACCAGCGGCAAGCTCTCGCGCGGCTGGAGGCCGACCTTTCCGAACTCGTCCGCAAGCACGACTACCGCTTCCGCCACGAGGGACTCACCCCGGAACAGGGTGCCAGCTGGACGCGGGCCCTAGAGGTGCTGAGCGGCCGCGATCCCAACGAGATCCGCGCTGCGGTAGACGCGCGACCGCGCCCCATGCGGTCGCCCACGCGACGATGAAGGCCCCGACCCTCCCCGCGCCACAGAGCGCAGCCCGGGAAGCGACCCGCTTCGTGGTCCTGATGGGGGTCGTGAGCCTCCTCGCAGACGCCACGTACGAGGGCGCCCGCAGCCTCCTCGGCCCTTATCTGCTGGCCCTGGGTGCTTCCGCCACCGCCGTCGGCTTCGTGGCCGGGTTGGGAGAGCTCGTGGGCTACGGGCTGCGTTTGGTGTCCGGACGGCTGGCCGATCGCACCCGCCGCTTCTGGGACCTCACCGCGGGAGGTTACGCGGTGAACCTCCTGTCCGTTCCCCTCCTTGCCGTGGTGGGCCGGTGGGAGGCTGCCGCCGCGCTCGTGGTGGCCGAGCGCGCGGGCAAGGCTGTGCGGACCCCACCTCGGGACGCCATGCTTTCTTACGCGGCAAGCCGGGTGGGGGCTGGGTGGGCCTTCGGCCTGCACGAGGCCCTGGACCAGGTGGGAGCCGTGGCCGGCCCGCTGCTGGTGGCCGCGGTGCTCGGTGCGGGCGGGAGTCTGCGGTGGGGTTTCGCGGCCCTGGCATTTCCGGCGGCGCTGTGCCTGCTGACGGTCGCCTGGGCCCGCATCCGGTTCCCGCAACCGTCGCACTTGGAGGACTCTTCAACTCCGGTGGACTTCCGGCTGCGCCACGCGCTGGGCCCGTACCTGCTCGGTGCAGGGCTCGTGGCGGCGGGGTTCGCGGACTTCCCGCTGCTGGCGTACCACTTCGCCCGGAACGCTGTCCTGCCAACGGCAGCCGTGCCCGCGCTGTACGCGCTCGCCATGGCCACGGACGGCGGCGCGGCCCTGGTCCTGGGGCGTTGGTTCGACCGGTACGGCACCCGGACCCTGGCTGTGGGGACTGCGGCCACCGCGGCGTTCGCGCCTCTCGCCATCTTCGGAGGGCCTGCGGGCGCCGTGGCCGGGATCGCCCTGTGGGGAATGGGAGTGGGTCTGCAGGAGTCGGTGCTGCGCGCGGCGGTGGCCCGCATGGTCCCCCCGGACCGCCGGGCCTCCGCCTTCGGGCTGTTCCAGACGGTGTACGGCGTCGCCTGGTTCGCGGGCAGCGCCCTGATGGGGCTCCTCTACGACGCGCACCCGGGCTACCTGGTCCTGTTCGCGGTGGCCACGCAGCTGTCTGCCGCCGGGTTGTTCGGCTGGTCCGCCGCACGGTCACCGCTGCGACGGCGATGAGGCGGACGAGCTCCCGCGAGCCCCGACGGCATTGACGGGGGCGGGGAACCTGGTGGATAATGCGGGCGGGCGATGGAGCCCGCCCGAACCGCCTCGCACGGAGGCTGATGGCTCCTACCCAAGTCGGGTAGGGGCCATTTTGTTTCGGCCTCTACCCCCGGTGGAGGTGAGTCCGTGGAAAGCGTCTGGGGGACCGCGGCGGTCTGGCTGGCCCTCGCCGTGCTGGCCGCCCTTGTCGGGATCTGGCTGCGGGTCTCCGTGGCCCTCACCGAAATCGTCGTGGGGATCCTGGCCCAGCTGGTGATGGGAGTGTTCGGCCTCGGCTCGTTGCCCGGAGTCCGGGACGGCTGGGTGGTCTTCCTCGCGGGCACCGGATCGGTGGTCCTCACGTTCCTCGCGGGAGCCGAGCTCGACCCAGAGGCCTTCCGGAGGCGCTGGAAGGAGGCCACGGTGATGGGCCTGGCCGGCTTCCTGGCTCCCTTTTTGGGCGCCGCGTGGGCCGCCCGGCAGATCCTGGGGTGGGCTCCGCAGGCCAGCTGGCTCGCAGGGGTCGCCCTGTCCACGACTTCCGTGGCGGTGGTGTACGCGGTGCTCCTGGAACTGGGGATCAACCGCACCGAGTACGGGAAGGTCATCCTGGCGGCGTGCTTCATCAACGACCTGGGGACGGTGGTGGCTCTGGGGCTCCTGTTCGCCCCCTTCAGCTGGCGGACCGCGGTCTTCGTCGTGGCTCTGATCGTCGCCCTGTGGACTTCCGTCCGCGCCGCCCGGCCCGTGCTGCGCCAATTCGGCGGCCGGACCTCCGAGCTGGAGGTGAAATTCCTCCTGGTGGTGCTGTTCGCGCTCGGTGCCCTGGCGGCGTGGTCTGGGTCCGAAGCAGTCCTCCCCGCGTACGTGTTGGGCATGGCCCTGGCGGGGACCGTGGGCCGCCACCACGAGCTGGTCCGACGTCTGCGCAGCGTGACCTTCGGCCTGCTCACCCCCTTCTACTTCATCCGCGCGGGGCTGCTGGTCCAGCTCTCCGCCGTGGCGGGCGGCCTGGGGACGTTCGCGGTGCTCTTCGCGGCCAAAGCACTGAGCAAGTTTGCGGGCGTGTTCCCCTTGACCCGGGCGTACCGGTACGCGCCCGACGAGGCCATGTACACGACCCTGCTGATGTCCACCGGACTCACCTTCGGGACCATCTCCTCCCTGTACGGCCTCACCCACGGCATCATCGACCGAGCACAGTACTCGTTCCTCGTGGCCACGGTGGTGGCCAGCGCGGTGGTGCCCACCTGGGTCGCCAACCGGTTCTTCCTGCCGGCCCGCCACGTGCAGCAGCCGGCTCCCGAGCTGGCCCTCGTACCCGGAGGGGACTGATGTTCCGGCGCGTGCTGGTCGGCTACGATGGCTCGCCGGCGGCCCGAAAGGCGCTGCTGGCTGCCCTGGACCTGGCCAGCCGGTACCGCGCGGATGTGGTCGCGCTGGCGGTGGTGCGTCCGCCGGAGTTCGCGGAGCTGCAGGGGGAGGTGGACGCAGCCGTGGCTCAGTCCCGTGGACCGTTAGCGGAGGCCTTCCGGTGGGCCCGGGACCAGGCTCGCAAGGCGGGGGTTCCGGCGACCCTGCGCACCGAGGTGGGGCACCCCGCAGAGGTCCTGGTGCGGGTGGCCCGCGAGGAGGCGTTCGACCTCATCGTCCTGGGCCGACGCGGGCTCACCCCGGTGCAGCGCTGGATGCTGGGCTCGGTCTCCGAGCGGGTGCTCCGGTACGCCCACTGTCCCGTGATGGTGGTGCACTGATGGACGAGGTCTCGAGCCTCCTGTTCCCCGCGGGCGAGCGTCCGCCGCTGCGGGAACGGCCGCCCGCGTGCCTGCAGGACCTGGGGCTGGACCGGGTCGTCCAGGCCGTCACGGCTGGCCGGGAGGAGTACGGTCTGGAACCCGTCTTCTACACGCCGCTGCGGGAACCCGAGGCGGTCCTTTTCCGCCACGAGGTCTTCCGCGACTTCCAAGAACCTCTCGTGGCGGAGACGGTCCGTACCTTCAGCTCGGCTCTCCGCGCGGTGCGGGCCCACCTCCGCCGGGCGGACAAGGCGTCCTACGCGCTGGAGAAAGACCGCTGGTTCCTGGACGGGGCCTCCCTGTACGTGCGGGCAGTCCTCGCGCTGTTGGAGGGCCTGTCCTCCTGTCCGCTCCACAGCCGGGGCCTCGTGAGCTTTCGCCACCGGCTGGCCGCGTACGCCGCCTCCCCCGCTTTCCGAAGCCTCGCGGCGGCCGCGGAGCGACTGCAGGCAGAGCTGTCGTCCCTGCGGTTTGCGGTGCTCGTCCAGGGCTTGCGGGTCACCGTCCGCCCCTACCGCGGGGAGCCGGACTACGCGGAGGTGGTGAGGTCTACCTTCGAGCGGTTCCGACAGGCCCACGACAGCCCGTACGCCTTCGAGTTCCGGGGGTCCGCGGAGCTGAACCACGTGGAAGCGCAGATCCTGGAAGGGGTTTCCCGCCTGAACCCGGACCTGTTCCTTCGGGTGGCGGACTTCCGAGAAACGTGCGGGGAACTGCCGGCACGGTGGATCGACGCCTTCGACCGGGAGGCGCAGT
Source organism: bacterium (assembly GCA_046289555.1). Taxonomy (GTDB): domain Bacteria; phylum Sysuimicrobiota; class Sysuimicrobiia; order Sysuimicrobiales; family Sysuimicrobiaceae; genus Tepidifontimicrobium. The sequence continues at coordinate 21,956 of JBKBVM010000002.1, read as the reverse complement.
TCTACCTGGGCTACCTGGACTTCCTCGCTCCCCTCCGGGCGGCGGGTCTGCCCTTCTGTCTGCCCACCCTGGCCGCAGAGGGTACGGAGGCGTTCGTGCAGGGTTGCTTCGACCTGGCGCTCGCCGCGAAGCTGGTGGCGGACAGCCGGCTGCCTGTCCTCAACGACTTCCTCTTCCGTCCTCCGGAGCGGGCCCTGGTGGTCACCGGCCCCAACCAGGGGGGGAAGACCACGTTCGCCCGCGCGGTGGGCCAGGCCTTCTACCTGGCGTCCCTCGGCTGCCCGGTCCCTGGCCGGGAGGCTCAGCTTCCGGTTCCGGACCAGGTCCTCACCCACTTTCCCCGCGGGGAGCACACGCTGGACATGCACGGCAAACTGGAAGACGACCTCCTGAGGATCCGGGAGGTCCTCCAGGCTGCGACCCCCAGAAGTGTGGTGATCGTCAACGAGATCCTCTCCTCCACCGCCCTGCGCGACGCGCGCACCCTGGGCCGACGGCTGCTGGGACAGCTTTTGGACCTGGGCTGCCTGTGCGTGTGGGTCACGTTCCTGGACGAGCTGGCCTCCCTGAACGAGAAGACCGCGAGCCTGGTGGCCACGGTGCCACCCGGCCAGCCCGAAGAGCGCACCTTCCGCGTGCTGCGTCGGCCGGCGGACGGGCGCGCGTACGCGGAGGCCCTGGCCCGCAGGTACCGGCTCACCTACCGGGACGTCCGCCAGCGCTTCACCCCATGAGACCGCACCTCCTGTACCCCGACCGGGACTTCGACTGGCGCTGGGCCCTGCACGCGGCCACGTTCCGAGCGGGCCTGCGAGCCGGCCACCGCACCGCACCTCCCGCAGGCTTCGACCCTTCCGCGGGACTCCCGCCGAACGCGGACGACCTGGTCCGGGACCTGGGGCTGTTCCCGCTCCTGGAAGCGATGGCCGGGGAGGACGACCTGGTTTTCGAGGTCAGCCGGAGGCTCCTTCTGGAGGCTACGTGCGCAGACCCTTCGGTGGTGGCCTACCGCCAGGCGGTGCTCGCGGACTGCATGGACAGCCCGGACGCCGTCCTCGAGCTGTACGACATCAGCGTGGAGGCCCTGGACCAGCTTAAGGGCCGGTATCTGGGCGTCCTCGCCCGCTACCCCGACTGGGTGCTGCGCGAGTCCGTCGGCACCCTGACGGCGCTGTCCGGTTCCCTCCGGAGGCTGAAGTCCGCCGCGGACCGCCACGCACCTCGGTTCCGCAGCGAGGGTTGGAGACGCTTCTTCGCAGCGCTGCACCGCGACCTGGAGGAGTCCTACCTCGCTGAGTTGCAACACCACCTGGCCCTGCTGAGGCGGCCGCACGGCCTGCTTTGGAGCGCGCGTCTGGGGCCTGCCAACAAGCCCACGGACTTTCTCCTGCACCCGCCTCCGGAGGGCCCCCGGAGCTGGCTGGAGCGGTGGAGGGCCTGGTTCCGTCGGAGCCGGGACGGCTACACCTTCGAGCTCTCCCCTCGCGATGAGGCGGGTGCCAAGGCCCTGGAGGCCCTCCGTGACCGAGCCTTGGCCTCAGCGGCCACGGCCGTGGGAGAAGCCGCCGACCACGTCCGGGACTTCTTCTCGTGCCTGCGGGCCGAACTGGCCTTCTACGTGGGCGCCCTGCGGCTGCACACCCAGCTTCGCCGGCGTGGATTGCCCGCCTGCCTGCCCTCCGTGCACCCCGCAGGCTACGACCTCTCCGCCCGGGGCCTCTACGACCCCGTGCTGGCCCTGGCCACCGACCGGACCGTGGTCCCTAATGACCTGGAGGCGAGCGGCAAGCTCCTCGTCCTGATTACCGGGCCCAACTCCGGGGGCAAGACGACCTTCCTCCGGAGCCTGGGGATCGCCTGGCTGATGGCCCAGGCGGGCCTGTTCGTGCCCGCCCAGTCCTTCTCCGTGAGCCTGTGCGAGGGGCTGCTCACCCACTTCAAGCGGGAGGAGGACTCGCACATGGAGTCGGGCAGGTTCGTGGACGAGCTGCGCCGCATGCGATCGCTGGTGGACCTCGCCACGCCGCGCTCGGTTTTCCTGTGCAACGAGTCCTTCTCCGCGACCCACGAGCGCGAGGGGTCGGAGATCGCTTCGCAGGTCCTCGATGCGCTCGTGGAAGCGGGAGTCCGCGCGTTCTTCGTTACGCACTTCTTCGAACTGGCGGACCGCTTCCACGCCCGGCGATCCAACTCCGTACTGTTCCTGCGGGCGGAGCGGGACGGCGTGGGCCGGCGCACGTACCGGGTGCTGGAGGGGGAGCCGCTGCCCACCAGCCACGCGGAGGACGTCTACCAACGGGTCTTCGGGACTGGCGCCGTATCGGGCGTGGGCGGACGGGCTGGCTGAGCGGGCTACCGCTCCGGCGTTCCCCCAACCGGGGCAGGCAGGACCACCGCCAGCCGAGCACCGCCCGTGGGGCGGTTGGCCGCCTCCACCCGACCTCCGTGAGCTAGGGCGATGTGCTTCACGATAGCCAGCCCCAGCCCCGTGCCTCCCTCCGCGCGGCTGCGGGAGGGGTCGGCGCGGTAGAAGCGCTCGAACACCCGGGGAAGGTGCTCGGGAGGGATCCCCGGGCCTGTGTCCTCCACCACGAGGTGCACCTCGCCGTCGCGCAGCTCTGCCCTCAGCTCCACCCGGCCGCCGGGCGGTGTGTACTTCACCGCGTTGTCCACCAGGTTCCCGAGGGCCTGCTCCAGCCGGTCTCGGTCGCCCCGGACGGGCGCCTGTCCCGGCTGGACCAGCAGGGTCAGCCCCTTGCGGGCAGCTGCGGCAGCGTACCGTCGCGCCACGGCCTCCAGCAGCTCCTCCGCCTGCAGCTCCTCCCACCGCAGCCGCACCACGCCGGCCTCCAGGGCGGACAGGTCCAGCAGGTCGTTCACGAGGCGGCTCATGCGGTCCACCTCCTGAAGCATGTGACCGAGGAACCGGACCGCCAGCTGCGGGTCTTCCAGTCCCCCGTCGCGCAACGCCTCCGCCATGGCCCGCAGCGACGCCAAGGGGGTGCGCAGCTCGTGGGAGACGTTGGCCACGAAGTCGCGCCGCACCGCCTCCGCCCGCCGATCCCGCGTCACGTCGCGCACCAGGAGCAGGAACCCACCCGTGGGGAGCCGGCGGGCCACCACGTGCAGGATGCCGCCCAGCTCCAGGTCCCGGCCCGCCTCGCCCACCCGCTCTGCACGGTCCAGCAGCTCGTCCACCTCGTGCCGTCGGAACAGCGCCACGGCGGACAGGTCTCCTGCCTGCTCGCGCGGCACGCCCAGGAGGGCCGCGGCGGAGGGGTTCACCCAGACCGCGCGGCGTCGGTGGTCCAGCTCCACTAGACCCCACGGCAGCGCCTCCAGTAGCTCCCGGAGATGACTTTCCTGGGCCCGGGCCCGTTCCAGGTCCTCCCGCAGGCCGCGGAGCACCGACTCTACCACCCCGGCCAGCTCGCTGCCCGGGGGCCCTTCCCAGTCCAGGTCCCGCGGGTCGCGGAGCCTCTGCGCGAGAGCCCGCAGGGTCCGCCTCCAGGACCACTCCCGCCAGCCCGCGGCCACGAGGGCAGCACAGGCCAGCCACCCGAAGGCCGCCGCCCAGCCGTCCGCCAGCACAGAAAACCACGCGGCTGCGGCACCGGCCGCCGCCGCCGAAACCCACCACGCCCAGGGACTCACGGTGCTGGCTGCCCTGTACAGGACGGTCAGGGTTCCAGACGGTACCCCACGCCCCGCACGGTCTCGATGCGCACCGCGGAGCCCGCCTCCCGCAGCTTGCGCCGCAGCCAGGAGAGGTGCACGTCCACGGTACGCTCGTCCCCCTCATAGTCGTAGCCCCACACCCGCTCCAGCAGCTGGCCGCGACTGAGCACGCGTCCCGCGTTTCGCAGCAGGACCTCCAGCAGGTCGTACTCCTTAGGGCTCAACGGCAAGGACCGGCCGCCGCAACGCACCTCGTGGCGCGCGGGATCCAACACCAGGTCGCCCACCATCAGGGGAGCCGTCTGCTGGATCCCCCTCCGCCGGAGGGCCGCCCGCACTCGGGCCATGAGCTCGCGCATGGAGAAGGGCTTGGTGACGTAGTCGTCCGCGCCCAGATCCAACCCCACCACGCGGTCAGTCTCCTCTGACCGGGCGGTGAGCAGCACGATGGGGACGTCGCTGTCCTGCCGCAGGATCCGGCACAGCTCGAACCCACTCATGCCCGGCAGCATGACGTCCAGGAGGATCAGGTCGAACCGCTCGGACCGCGCCAGCTCCAGGGCCCGCAGGCCGTCCAGGGCCTCCGCCACCTCGTGGCCCTCCCGCTGGAGGGCGAACCGGATGGCGTCCACCAGGGGCGGCTCGTCGTCCACCACCAGGATCCGCGCTGCCATCTCAGGGCCGGACGGCGGGCGCCAGGGCCTGCAAAGGCCCGGTGTACCGCACCAGCTCCACGCCCGCCGCCTGGAGGAGCTGGGCGGCCAGGGGGTCCGGATAGTCGCCCGCATACACCACCCGGCGGATCCCCGCGTTCACGATCATCTTCGCGCACACCAGGCACGGCTGGTACGTGCAGTACAGCGTGGCCCCCGCGATGGCGACCCCGTGGTAGGCCGCCTGGATGATGGCGTTCTGCTCCGCGTGGATGCACAGGCACGTGTCGTGGCCCGTCCCCGGCGGTACGGCACCCGCACAGCGCGCGCACCCGCCGTCGCCGCAGTTCCGGAGTCCCCTCGGGGTGTCGTTGTACCCGGTGGACAGCACCATGCGGTCCTTCACCACCACCGCGCCCACGCGCCGGCGGGTGCAGGTAGACCGCGTGGCGGCCAGGGCCGCCATGCTCATGAAGTACTCGTCCCAGCCGGGCCGCTCCACCCTACCTGGTGCCGAACAGCCGGTCCCCCGCGTCGCCCAGACCCGGGAGGATGTAGCCGTGATCGTTGAGCCGCTCGTCCACCGCCGCGGTGTAGATCACCACGTCCGGGTGGTCCCGGTGTACCCGCGCGATGCCCTCGGGCGCCGCGATCAGGCACATGAGCTTGAACCGGGTGGCCCCACGCTCCTTGATGAGCCGGACGCACTCCGCCGCGGACCCGCCCGTGGCCAGCATGGGGTCCAACACCATGACCTCCCGCTCCGCGATGTCCGGGGGCAGCTTGACGTAGTAGGTGACCGGTTCCAACGTCTCGGGGTCCCGCCAGATGCCCACGTGTCCCACCCGGGCCGTGGGCATCAGCTTCGTGATGCCCGGCTCCATGCCCAGACCCGCCCGCAGGATGGGGACCACCGCCAGCTCGTAGCCGGCGATGGATTTCCCCCGGGTCCGGGCGAGGGGCGTTTCCACCTCCACGTCCCGCGTCCGCAGGTCCCGGGTAGCCTCGAAGGCCAGGAGCATGCTGAGCTCCTCCACCAGCTCCCGGAACTCCTTGTGGGGGGTGTTCCGGTCCCGCAGGATCGCCACCTTGTGCTGGATCAGGGGGTGATCCACCACGAAGACCTTAGACACCCTCGCACCCCTTTCCGTCCGACCCGGGCCCGAAGTCCCACACCACGGCGCCTAGCGGCGCGCCGGGGCTGGCCGGGGCACGTCCTCCTCCGCGTAGATGGGGAAGTTCGAGCACAGATCGTGCACCTCCCCCCGCACCCGGGTCTTCACCGCGGTGTCGTCGGGCGCCGCCAGGACCTGCGCGATCCACCGGCCGATCTGCCGCATCTCGTCCTCCCTCATCCCCCGCGTGGTCACCGCGGGTGTCCCGACCCGGATGCCGCTGGTCACCGTGGGCTTCTGGGGGTCGAAGGGGACCATGTTCTTGTTGACCACGATGTGGGCCTCCCCCAGGGCTTCCTCCGCCACCTTGCCGGTGAGACCTTTGCTCCGGAGATCCACCAGCATCAGGTGGTTGTCCGTGCCCCCGGAGGTGACGTGGAAGCCGTGCCGCTGCAGCTCCTCCGCGAGCGCCTGGGCGTTGCGGACGACCTGTGCCGCGTACGCGCGGAAGGCGGGGGTGGACGCTTCCTGGAAGCACACCGCCTTCGCTGCGATCACGTGCATGAGAGGGCCGCCCTGCGAGAACGGGAACACGGCCCGGTCCACCGCCTTCGCCAGCTCCTCCTTGCACAGGATCATCCCCGAGCGGGGCCCGCGCAGGGTCTTGTGGGTGGTGGAGGTGACCAGGTGCGCGTAGGGGACCGGATCGGGGTGGACCTTCCCGGCCACCAGCCCCGCGAAGTGGGCCATGTCCACCAGCAAGTACGCGCCCACCTCGTCCGCGATCTCCCGCAGCCGCGGGAAGTCGAAGTGGCGCGGGTAGGCGGTGGCGCCCGCCACGATCATCTTCGGCCGGTGCTCCCGGGCCAGGCGGGCCAGCTGGTCGTAGTCCAGCATCTCCGTGCGGGGATCCACCCCGTAGGGGATCACCTGGAACAGCTGCCCGGAGAAGTTCACGGGGCTGCCGTGGGTCAGGTGGCCGCCATGGGCCAGGTTCATGGCCAGGATCCTGTCCCCCGGCTGCAGCACGGCGAAGTACGCGGCGAAGTTGGCCTGGGAGCCCGAGTGGGGCTGGACGTTGGCGTGCTCGGCCCCGAACAGCGCCTTCGCCCGCTGGATGGCCAGTCGCTCCACCACGTCCACGAACTCGCAGCCCCCGTAGTACCGCCGCCCCGGGTAGCCCTCCGCGTACTTGTTGGTGAGCACGCTCCCCTGCGCCTCCAGGACCGCGCGGCTGGCGTAGTTCTCCGACGCGATGAGGTTGATGCGGGTCTGCTGCCGCTCGATGTCCCGCACGATGGCGTCCGCGACCTCGGGGTCCTGCCGCAGCAGGAACTCCAGCATGACAGGTTCACCCCCTCCCGTACTTTCGCTCCACCGCCCGGATCTTCGCGAGCCGCCGGTCGTGCCGGCCGCCCTCGTAGCGGGCCTCCAGCCACGTGCGCACGATCTCCCGGGCCAGCTCCGGACCGATCACCCTCGCCCCCAGGGACAGCACGTTGGCGTCGTTGTGGGCCCTTGCCATGCGGGCGGTGTAGGATTCCCAGCACACCGCGCACCGCACACCGGGCACCTTGTTGGCCGCCATGGCCTCCCCGTTCCCGCTGCCGCCCAGCACGATGCCGAGGTCACATTCCCCCCGCGCCACCGCTTCCGCCGCGGGGACCACGAAGTCCGGGTAGTCCACGGGGTCGGGAGTGTGGGTGCCGAAGTCCTGGATCTCGTGCCCCAGTTCCTGAACGAACCGCTTCAGCTCCTCCTTGAGCGCGTAGCCCGCGTGGTCGCTGGCGATGGCGATGCGCACGGCCAGCTCGTTACTTCGCGGCCGAGACCACCTCCACCTGCCCGGCGGCCCACACGCGTTCCACGGCCTCCACGGGGATGGGGCCGGGGCGCAGCACCCGCGGACGGTCCCCGGTGCAGTCCACCACGGTGGAGGGCCGGCCCCCTAGGCGGCCGCCGTCCAGCACCAGGCCCACGCGCCCATCCAGGTCCGACAGCACCTGCGCCACGGTCACCGGCGCCGGCTTCCCCGTGGAGTTGGCGCTGGTGCCCACCAAGGGGAACCCGCACGCCCGCACCAGTGCCCTCGGAACAGGGTGGTCCGGGACCCGCAGGCCCACGGTGCCCGTCCCCGCGGTCACCAGCTCCGCCACCACACCCCGGGACGGCAACACGAGCGTCAGCGGCCCGGGCCAGAACCGTTTCATGAGCCTGCGGGCGCCCTCAGGGATCTCCGCGAGCTCGGCGGCCTGTCGGGCGTCGGCCAGCAGCACCGGCACGGGCTGGTCCGGAGGCCTTCCCTTGATCTCGAAGACCCGGCGGACGGCGGACGGGTTGGTGGCGTCACAGCCCAGCCCGTACACGGTGTCCGTGGGGTAAACCACCACATCCCCCGCCCGTAGGGCCTCCACGGCCCTCCTGGGAGCCGGAGCGTCGGCGTCCGCCCGCAGCACCACCACGGGGTTCAACAGCAGCTCCACCATACGCCTGGATCCCTCCGCGAAAGGACCGACCGACCCGAACGGGCCTCGGCCCCACTGTACGGTCCTGGCGCCGGCGCCGCAACCGGCGTCCACTCACCCCCACCGCGCCACCACCACCCGCTCCAGCCCCGCCAGGTCCCTCACCGCCCGCACGTCCCGGTAGCCCATCCGCTCCAGGGCCCCGGCGACCTGCCGCGCCTGGTCCCACTTGGCCGCCACCTCCAGCGCCAGGGTCCCACCTTCCCGCAACACCCCGCGCGCCTGGTCCGCGATCCGCTCGTGCAGCTCGACCCCACGCGGGCCGGGTGCGAACACCGCGACCTCTGGCTCGGCCAGCACCTCCGGCGGTAGCTCCGGGCGCGCGCAGCGGGGCACGTACGGCGGGTTCGCCGCCACCGCGTGCGCCCGCAGGCCGGCCTGCAGCAACGGCGCCAGCGCGTCCCCGTGGACCAGGCGCACGCGCTCGGACACTCCGTGGCGGCCTGCGTTCCGCTCCGCCACGGCCAGGGCGTCCGGCGAGACGTCCGTGGCGTACACGGTCGCGTCTGGCCGGCAGACCGCCAGCGCCACGGCCACCGCCCCGCTGCCGGTGCCGACGTCCACGTACGTGGGGTCCTTCACGTCCCGCGTGGCCTCCAGGACCACCTCCACCAGGTGCTCCGTCTCGGGCCGAGGCACCAGCACCCGCTCGTCCACCCAGAACAGCAGCCCGAAGAACTCCCGCTCCCCGACCACGTACGCCAGCGGCCTCCCGGACCCGCGCTGCTCCAGCAGCTCCACGTAGCGCCGCCAGGCACCCTCCTCCACGGGGGCCGGCCACCGCGCGTACAGCTGCGCCCGGGTCAGCCCGAGAGCGCAGCGCAGCAGGACCTCTGCCTCCAGGGCGGCCGCCTCCACCCCGCAGGCGCTGAGGTGCTCCTTGCCCCACAGGTACGCCTCGCGGACGCTGGCGGCTACCGCGCCTTTGGAGACGGCCCGGTGGTGGCTCGGCTGCATCCGGCTTCCTTCAGCGCGCCGCCCGGGCCGCTTGGCCGCGGGCGTGGGCCGCCAGGGCGTCCAGGATGGGGTCCAGCTCCCCGTCCAGCACCGCGTCGAGCCGGTGCAGGGTCAGACCGATCCGGTGGTCGGTGACGCGGTTCTGCGGGAAGTTGTACGTGCGGATCTTCTCGCTGCGCTCCCCGGTGCCCACCTGCTGCCGCCGGGTGGCCGCGATGCGCTCCTGTTGCTCCCGGCGCCGCAGATCTAGAAGGTGCGCCCGCAGGATCCGCAGGGCCTTCTCCCGGTTCTGGTACTGGGAACGCTCGTCCTGACACGTCACCACGATCCCCGTGGGGAGGTGCTTGATCCGCACCGCGGTCTCCACCTTGTTCACGTTCTGGCCGCCCGCGCCGCCGGCCCGGAAGGTGTCCACCTCCAGCTCCTCCGGCCGGATCTCCACCTCCACCTCCTCCGCCTCCGGCAGCACCGCCACCGTGGCGGTGGAGGTGTGGATGCGGCCCGCCGCCTCCGTGGCCGGGACCCTCTGGACCCGGTGCACCCCGCTCTCGTACTTCAACCGGCTGTACGCGCCCTTGCCCGCGATGCTCAACGTGGCGGACTTCACCCCGCCCAGGTCCGAGGGGCTCAGCTCCAGCACCTCCACCTTCCACCCGCGGCGCTCCGCGTACCGGGTGTACATCCGGAGCAGGTCCCCCGCGAACAGAGCGGCCTCCTCCCCACCCGCGGCGGGTCGGATTTCAAGGAAGATGTTGCGGTCGTCGTACGGGTCCTTGGGCGCCAGCAGATCCTCCAGCTCCGACCTCAGGGCCCGCCTCCGGCCGTCCAGCCGCTCCAACTCCTGGGCCGCCAGCTCCCGCAGCGCAGGGTCGGGGTCCTGTAGCAGGGCCTCGGCCTGAGCCCGCTCCGCCTCCACCTGGCGCAGCGCTCTGGCCCGCTGGACCACCTCTTCCAGCTCCGCGTACTCCTTGGCCAGGTCCCGGTACCGCCCCGGGTCCTGTAGGACGGACGGGTCCCCGAGCAGCCGGCCCAGTTCCTCATACCGCTGCTCCAGCCGCGCCACGCGCTCCTCCAGTAGATCCCGCACGCCCTTCATCACACCACCGTCCGCTCCAACGACCCTGAGTCCTCCCGGTCCAGCACCGCCCGCAGGGCGCGGAGGGCCACTTCCACCTGGTGGGGCTCCGGTTCCCGCGTGGTCAGCCGTTGGAGCCAGATCCCCGGCGCCACCAGGGGCCGCAGCCACCGGGACCGCGCCCCGGCCCGGATCACCTCGTAGGCCACGCCCGCGATCAACGGGACCAGCAGCACCCGCGAAACCACCCGCGCCCACAGGGGCGGCTTGCCCAGCAAGGAGAACACCCCCACCGCTACCAGAACCACCACCAGCAAGAACGACGTCCCGCACCGCGGGTGGAACCGGCTCTGCTTCTGCACCTCCTCCACCACCAGCGGCACCCCGCGCTCCCACGCGTTCACCACCTTGTGCTCGGCGCCGTGGTACATGAACACCCGGCGGATCTCCGGGAACAACCCCACCGCGCCCACGTACAGCACCAGGACCGCGGCGCGCACCAGCCCCTCCACCAGGTTGAACGACACCGCCCCCCAGCCGGGATCCACCCACCGCACCAGCAGCGTGGGCAAAACGAAGAACAGACCCACCGCCAGGCCCACTCCAAGCCCCAGGCTCAGCGCTACCTCGCGGCTCGACAGGGGCCGGCCCAGCTCCCCGACCACCGCCTGGCTGGCGGAGTACACCAGCGCCCGCGTGCCCACCACCAGGGCCTCCCACAGCACCACGACCCCGCGGACGACCGGCAGCCGCGCCCACCGCCTGCGGACCAGTGCGCTCGGTCGGTGGAGCACCTCCTCCGCGATGGCCCCGTCCGGGCGGCGCACCGCGGTGCTGACCCAGTGGGGTCCGCGGATCATCACACCCTCGAGGACCGCCTGACCGCCGATGGTGGCCCTGGGTGGGGAGCTCAGACGTCCCGTCACGTCTCCATCCTACCGGACCCACGCCCGCCCGCAGCAAACCGACCGGCTCGACTCCGCGAGCGGGAGAACGTCGGACGGCCCCGACCCCTTCCCGAGGTATCCGGGCACGACCGCGTGGGCAACGCAGAGGGCTACGGTAGGTAGCGCAGGGGGTTTACGGGCTGGCCACGGACCCGGACCTCGAAGTGCACGTGCGGGCCGGTGCACGCCCCCGTACACCCCACCCGGCCGATCACCTGCCCGCGCTCCACCCGCTGTCCGACCCGTACCAGCACGGCCGAGGCGTGGCCGTACCACGTCTCCATGCCGTCCCCGTGGTCCAGCACCACCACCAGTCCGTACCCGCCGTACCAGCCCGCCCGCACCACCCGACCGTCCCGCGCGGCACGGATGGGCGTCCCGCGAGGTGCCGCGATGTCCACCCCGCTGTGGTGCCGGCGCCATCGGGTGCCGAACCGCGAGGTCACCACCCCCCGGGCTGGCCACAGGTATGCCACCAGCGCGCGGGTGCGGGGTAGGGCCCGCGTGGCCTGCGGGCGCGCGGCAGGGCCTGTGGGGATCACCAGCTTCTGCCCGATCTGGAGGCGGTCGCCGCGGATCCCGTTCGCCTCCGCCAGCTGCTCCACCGGTACCCCCGTCTTGAGGGCGATGGCCCACAGGGTGTCGCCCTTGCGGACGGTGTAGGTGGACGCCACGACCGGGCGGCGTGGGGCACCCTCGCCTGTGGAGGGAACTCGAAGAACCTGACCCGGGCGGAGAAAGTCCGCTTCCGAAATGCCGTTGGCCTCCACCAGCGCGTCCACCGTGGTACCGAACCGGCGCGCGATCCCCCACAGGGTGTCGCCCTCCACCACGGTGTACCGCTGGGACGCTACCCCCCGAGCCGCGATCTGCGGAGTCCTTTTGTTCGGGCGACGGTCAGGCTGGGGGAGGGTCGCCGGTGAACGACGGGGCCTATCGCGGGCCACCAGAAACGCCGGAGGCCGGACGACCTCGGGCAGCTGCGGACGGGCAGGCTCGCGGAACACCACGGAACCCGAAGCCGCGCGGTCGGTGGCCCTGTGGACCTCTGTAGAGCCGGTGCGCGGGCCCGGGACCAACAACACCACGCACACAGCCAGGGCTCGGAAAGCGGCGCGTTGCAACGCCCCTCCCGGGTGTCCTTCTGGGTCTTCTGGTTGCTGCTACGGACGATGCCCGCGCCACGGCGGACACATAGATTATAGGCTAAGTTGTCAACCCGAATAGACCCGAACAAATGCCCGCCAGCTAAACCCTCGCCCGAAATCTATGTCAGCTCCGCACGTAGCCCCCTGGGCAGGTTGGGATCTGTCGCTTAGGAACCGACCCGGATCTCTTCCTCCGACGACTTCACGATGGACCGGAGGAAGGCCGCGTTGTTGGGGGTCTTGCGCATCCGGTCCAGGATCAGCTCCGTCATCGCCACCGTGTCCAGCTGCTCCAGCGACTTGCGGAGCACCCACACCTTGCGCAGCTCCTCCTCCGTCAGCAGCAGTTCCTCGCGCCGGGTGCCCGACATCTTGATGTCGATGGCGGGGAAGGTGCGCCGCTCCTGCAGCTTGCGGTTCAGGTGCAGCTCCATGTTCCCCGTTCCCTTGAACTCCTCGTAGATCATGTCGTCCATGCGGCTGCCGGTGTCGATGAGGGCGGTGGCCACGATGGTCAGGCTGCCCCCCTCCTCGATCTTGCGCGCGGCTCCGAAGAACCGCTTGGGCCGGTGCAGGGCCGCGGGATCCAGGCCACCGGACAGGGTACGGCCCGAGGGCGGGATTACCAGGTTGTTGGCCCGCGCGAACCGCGTCAGGCTGTCCAGGAGGATCACCACGTCCCGCTTGCCCTCCACGATCCGCTTCGCCCGCTCCAGCACCAGGTCCGCCACCTGCACATGCTCCTCCGGCGGCCGGTCGAAGGTGCTCGCCACCACCTCCGCCTCCACGGACCGGCGCATGTCGGTGACCTCCTCGGGCCGCTCGTCCAGCAGCAACACCATCAGGTACACCTCGGGGTGGTTCTGCACGATGGCCTGCCCGATCTTCTTCAACAGCGTGGTCTTCCCCGCTTTGGGCGGGGACACGATCATGGCCCGCTGCCCCTTGCCGATGGGCGCAAACAGATCCACCACCCGGGTGGTCAGGTCGCTCCCGGTCTCCAGGCGGAAGCGCTCGTACGGGAAGACCGGGGTCAGCTGTTCGAAGTGGGGACGGTTGCGCGCCTGCTCAGGATCCAGGCCGTTCACCGCCTCCACCCGCAGAAGGGCGTAGTACTTCTCGTTGTCCTTAGGGGGCCTCACCTGCCCCAACACCTCGTCCCCCACCCGCAGCCCGAACCGCTTGATCTGGGAAGGGGACACGTAAATGTCCTCCGAGCCGGGCAGGTACCCGCTGGACCGCAGGAACCCGTAGCCCTCCGGCATGATCTCCAGGATCCCGGAGCGGAACATGAGCCCCGACTGCTCGGTCTGCGCCTGCAGGATCCGCATGATGAGCTCCTGCTTGCGGTAGCGGCGGTAGTTGGGGATGTTCAGCTCCTTCGCGATCTCCTGGAGCTCGTTCAGGTTCTTAGCTTCCAGTTCCGCCAGCGCGAGAATGACTGCCACCTCCAGTTCCTGTGCCCGTGTGTCCGCTGCCGCCCGGCCGGGCCGACCGGGGACTTTCGACGCTCTGCAAGGCGCGCCGTTCCCGAAGATCCGGGCCCGAGGTGCGGGTCGCTCCTACGACCCCCCGGCGGGCGCCGCGGTGCGGCTCGCCAGCTCCGCCTGCAGTCTGCGCCAGTCCGCCAGGAACCGTTCCAACCCCTGGTCCGTGAGCGGGTGACGGAACAGCTGCTCCAGCGTCGCGAAGGGCATGGTGGCGATGTCCGCGCCCGCCCGCGCCGCCTCCAGCACGTGCAGGGGGTGCCGCAGGCTGGCCGCCAGCACCTGGGTGGAGAACCCGTACCGCCGCAGGATCTCCACCGCTTGCCGGACCGTGTCCATCCCCACGTGCCCGATGTCGTCCAGCCGACCCACGAAGGGGCTGACGAACGTCGCACCCGCCTTCGCCGCCAGCAACGCCTGCACCGGCGTGAACACCAGAGTCACGTTGGTGCGGATGCCCTCCTCCCGGAGGGCCACCACCGCGCGCAAGCCCTCTGGCGTCATGGGCACCTTGACCACCACGTTGGGAGCCCAGCCCACAAACTCGCGGGCCTCCCGGACCATGCCCTCCGCGTCCAGGCTGGTGGTCTCCACGCTGATGGGGCCGGAGACCCAGCGGGCGATCTCGCGGACCAGCTCCCGCGGCTCGCGCCCCTCCCGCGCCAGCAGGGTCGGGTTCGTGGTCACCCCGTCCAGGATCCCCCACGACGCCGCGGTACGGATCTGATCGGGGTTGGCGGTGTCCAGGAAGAAGAGCATGCGCGGGCTCCGCTACGGTCCCTTCGCCTCGATGTAGCTCACGTCTCCCACATCCCCCAGCAACAGCATGGCCAATTCGTCGTTGGGCTTCAAGTCCTGCAGCTGCGCGGGCCGGTCGTTCCGGTACACGGCCACCACGGGGCCCAAGCGGAAGCTGCGGATCGTAGGCCCGTCCGTCACGGACAGGATGGAGGGGTTGCCGGGCTGGATGGCCCGGAAGCGGCCACGCACGAAGCTGTACCGGCCCAGGACGTTCATCACCCCGTCCAACGCCACCGCGGCGTCCAGCCGTGTGGCCGGGTCGTTGGCCCGCACCCGCCCCTCCGAGAGCAGGAGGAACTTCCGCTCCACCGCCAGGGCCACGTACCCGCGGTGTTCCGGTTTCACCTCCTGGGCGTCCTGCGCGGGGATGGGGCTTCCGCGCTTGGCCAGCGCCTCCTGCTCCAGCCCGCTCACCCGGGCGGCCAGCTCTGCCACCTCCGCCCGCAAGAGGGGCGCCCGCGGCCGGAAGGTGTCGTCGGGGAAGCTGGTCACGAACCCCTTGGTGAAAAAGATGGTCACCGTCATGGGCTGCGGCCGCGCGGTGACCACGCCCACCAGCTCGTACCGGCCCGGCGGCACCGGCCGGTCGTTCTGGTCTAGCTGCTTCCACTTCGTGTCCCCAAGGACCACCTGCTGGTTCGGCTGCACCGTCAGCTTCAGGCCCTGGGTGGTGAACTGCTGGCCCAAAGACCAGCGGGCCACCTCCTCCCCCGACGGGCTGCGGATCACGAAGTCGTAGCGCTGCGACGTGGGGAACTCCACCTGCGCGGCCTGGCCGGACGTGTTGCGCAGGGACAGGGTGAGCCCGATCTCCTCCCCGGGCCCGTAGGTCCCCTTGTCCGTCTCCAGGATCACCTCCCACTGCTGCACCTTGCGGACCGCCTTGCGCTGGTTGACGGTCCCCGCGCTGGCCAAAGCCGCCAGCAGACCGCGCGCACCGGAGGGGATCTCCTGAGCGTCCCGGTAGTCCGGCAGGCTGCCCCCGCCCTCCCGCAGCCCCACCGCCCGGGCCAGGGCGGTGAAGAAGTCCAAGCGGGTGATGCGTTCTTCCGGCTGGAAGCGGCGGTCCTGGGGGATGGGGAACACCCCTCGAGCCGCCAGCTTGTCCAGCATCCGCTGCTCCGGCCGGCCCGCCACGTCGGTAAAGATCTGGCCCCACGCGGGCAGGGCGACCACACCCGCCAGCAGGACGGCCCAAACGCACCTCCGGCCAAACACGCCCACCGGACCTCCTCGCGTCTGCGTCAAGGGGGAATTGCTCACCGACGTGGCAACCCGTTCCCCTGGGCCTGGCGTCCCGACGTGCCGGGACCCCGCCTACTCGCCCGGGCGGTGCTCAGGCCCGACCCGGGCCGCCTCCGCGCTGCGCAGGTCCGCTAGCTCCTGTTCGAGCCGGCGGATCTCCGCCTCCAGCGCCTCCGCGGGCTCGCACAGAGCCGCCAGCTCGGGGTCCTGCAGGGTGCCCGCCCGGTACCTCGCGTGCACCAGCCGCCCGATGTCCGTGTAGCGATCCTCCAGGCGGGCCTGTAGCGTCCCGATCTCCAGACGAACCCGCGCCACCCGGGCGAGCCTCTCGGACTCGCGCGCCACCGAGGTGGCGCCCTCGCGCACCGAGCGCACCACCCGGTCCAGCAACTCCCGCGCCGCGCTCACGCCGGCATTATACCATCCGGAGCCCCACGGGTCCTGTTACCATGGTCCGGGACGTGCGGAACCTCAAGGCGGAGCTGCGGAGGGCGGTAGAGCAGGCGCTGGCGCTGCTCGGGGTGGAGGAGCCCGTGGACGTGCCGGTTCAGCCGACCCCGCCGGACCGGCCCGGCGACTACGGCACCCCGGTGGCCTTCACCCTCGCGCGAGTCCTGCGCCGTCCTCCCGCGGAGATCGCGCGGGAACTGGCCGCCCGGGTCTGCCTGCCGCCCGGCGTGGCCGGTGCGGAGGCGGTGGGTGGCTATGTGAACTTCACGGTGGGGGTAGGGGAGTTGGTCCGGGCAGCCGCCGAGCCCCTCCGCCCCCCTGCGCCCGTGGGGCGGAGGGTAGTGGTGGAGCACACCTCCGTCAACCCCAACAAGGAGCTGCACGTGGGGCACCTGCGCAACATCGCCCTCGGCGATGCCCTGAGCCGTATCCTCCGCTACGCGGGCTACGAGGTCCAGGTCCTCAACTACATCGACGACACCGGCCGTCAGGTAGCGGAAACCCTGTTCGCCCTGGAGCGGTACAGGCTGCGCTACGACGGGGTCACCAAGTACGACCACTGGGTGGGCCAGGCGTACGTCCGCCTGCACCGGGAGATGGAGGATCCCCGGCTCCGGGAGGAGCTCGAGGCAGGCGTGCGGGCGGTGCTCCACCGGCTGGAGGCCGGGGAGCTGCGGTCGGAGGTGGAGCGCGTCCTGAGGGCGCAGCTGGACACCATGTGGCGCCTGGGCGCGGAGTACGACGCGCTGGTGTGGGAGTCCGACCTGGTGCGGGAGGGCCTCCTACAGCAGGCCCTGGCCCTTTTGGAACACACCCCGTACGTGCAACGGCCCCGCGAGGGGAAGTACGCCGGCGCCCTGGTGATGGACACGTCGTCCTTCGTACAGGGGCTGGAGGATCCCTACCTGGTCCTGGTGCGGTCGGACGGCACCGCCACCTACCCGGCCAAGGACATCGCCTTCCAGTTCTGGAAGATGGGGCTGCTGCAGGGCCTGAGTTTCCGGCCGTTCGCCCAGCAGCCCTCCGGCCGTCTCCTGTACACCTCCCACCCCGAGGGCGACCGGTCGGTGCGGTTCGGAGGCTGCGAGGAGACCATCAACGTCATCGACGCCACCCAGAGCTATCCCCAGCGGGTGGTGCGGACCGCGCTGGCGGTGGCCGGCCGGCCGGACCTGGCCGAGGGCGCCCACCACTTGGCCTACGAGACCGTGACCCTAGAGGGCCGTCGGATCTCCGGCCGCCGGGGCCACACGGTCTCCGTGGACGAGGTGCTGGACGAGGCGCACCGTAGGGCGAGGGCGGTGGTGGCGGAAAAGAACCCTGAACACCCCGACCCCGAGTCCGCCGCGGCGCAGGTAGGGATCGGCGCGGTACGGTTCGCCATGGTGAAGACGGAGCCCCGCCGGCAGATCGACTTCCGTTGGGAGCAGGCCCTTTCCTTCGACGGGGACAGCGGGCCGTACGTGCAGTACGCCCACGCCCGGGCGGCCTCCATCCTGCGCCGGGCTGAGGAGGCGGGCGTGCTGGCCGAGGAGGCGGACTTCGCGCAGGCCACGGAGTACGAGCGGCCGGTGGCCCGCACGTTGCTGGACTTCCCGGACGCGGTGGCCGCGGCCGCGGCCCAGCGCACCCCGCACGTGCTGGCCCAGTACCTCCTGGACCTGGCCGCGGCCTGGAACGCCTACTACAACGCGCGCCACCCGGACGGAAGCCCCGCCACCCCCGTGCTGCAGGCCCCACCGGGTCTGCGGGGCGCCCGGCTGGCCCTGGTGCGGCAGGTGCGGGACGTGTTGCGTACCGGCCTGGAACTGTTGGGGGTCCCCGCCCCCGAGGTCATGTGACCGTCGTGGCGGAGCCCGTCCGCGTCCTGATCCTCGGGGCCGGCGGCCGGGACTTCCACAACTTCAACGTGTACTTCCGCCACCGGTCGGACTACCGGGTGGTGGCCTTCACCGCCACCCAGATCCCCAACCTCGCGGGACGGCGCTACCCTCCCGAGCTGGCGGGTCCAGGCTACCCGCAGGGGATCCCCATCGTGCCCGAGGAGGAGATGGAAGCGTGGATCCGCCGGGAGGGCGTCCGGGAGGTGGTGTTCAGCTACAGCGACGTGTCGCACGAGCACGTGATGCACGTGGCCTCCCGGGCCCTGGCCGCGGGTAGCAGCGTCCGCCTCCTGGGGCCAGAAGACACCATGCTGCGGGTCGGCGTGCCGGTGGTGGCGGTGGGTGCCGTGCGCACCGGCAGCGGCAAGAGCCAGACCGCCCGAAAGCTGGCGCGGCTTCTGCGCGAGTGGGGCAAGCGGGTGGTGGTGGTCCGCCACCCCATGGCCTACGGCGACCTCGTGGCTCAGGCGGTGCAGCGCTTCGCCTCGTGGGAGGACCTGGACCGCACGCCCCTGACCGTGGAGGAGCGCGAGGAGTACGAGCCCCACGTCGCGATGGGCGTGCCGGTGTACGCGGGTGTGGACTACGGGGAGGTGCTCCGCAGGGCCGAGGCGGAGGCGGAGGTCCTGGTGTGGGACGGAGGCAACAACGACTTCCCCTTCGTCTGGCCCGACCGCTACGTGGTGGTGGCGGATCCCCACCGGCCGGGCCACGAGCTTCGTTACCACCCCGGCGAGGTGAACCTCCGTATGGCCCACGTGGTGGTGGTGAACAAGGTGGACACCGCACCCCGAGAGGCGGTAGAGGAAGTGGTGCGCAACGTCCGCGCCGCCAACCCCGGCGCGGTCATCGTGGAGGCGGCCTCCCCCATCCAGGTGGACCGCCCGGAGGTGGTGGTGGGCCGGCGGGTGGTGGTGGTAGAGGACGGGCCCACCGTGACCCACGGCGGGATGCCCTACGGCGCGGGGCTGCTGGCTGCCCGCCGGCTGGGGGCCGTGGTGGTGGATCCGCGGCCGTACGCGGTGGGCAGCCTGCAGCAGGTGTTCCGCGACTACCCCCACCTCACCCAGGTACTGCCCGCCATGGGGTACGGAGGCGAGCAGCTGCGGGAGCTGCAGCAAACCCTCCTGCGCGCGGAGGCAGACGCGGTGGTGGTGGGAACCCCCGTGGACCTGCGACGGCTGCTGTACCTGGACAAGCCCGCCGCCCGGGTCCGCTACGAGCTGGAGGAGGTCGGCTCCCCGACCCTCTCGGACCTGCTGCGCGCCTGGCTCCAGGAGTGGGAGTCCCGCGCCCGGGCCTGAAGCTCTTCAGATCCGGAAGATCCGGTCGGGGTCGTCCACCCCCATCCCCCGGACCCGCGCCCGTTCCTCGTCGTTGCGGAGCCAGAACCGGCCCTGCGCCGGCCTCGCCTTCAGGTGGCGCGCCACCGGCCAACGCAGGTCCACCTCCACGGGATCCACCGCGATGTCCACCGGGTAGCCGGTACCCGCGCCCACCTCCTCGCCGATGTACAGCGTGGGCGCCTCGTCTCCCTCGCCCTCCCCGATCACCACCCGGCCGCAGATGGACAGCTGGGCCAACATCAGGGCGCGTTCCACGGCGCCCTCACTGCGGCGGCCGCGGCCCCAGGCGCACCTGCAGCTGCAGGCGCTCACCGCCCCGGACCACCGTAACCGTTACCACGTCGCCCACCCGGCGCTGCAGGATCTCCCGCTGGAAGTCCGCGGCACCCTCGATCCGCTTGCCCTGCATCTCCACGATGATGTCCAGGGGCCTGACGCCCGCCGCCTCCGCCCCACTACCCGGCACCACCTGCTGGACCAGCACCCCGTGGTCTGCGGCCAGCCCGTACGCCTGCGCCAGCTCCCGGGTCACCTCCACGTACGCGACCCCGAAGAAGGGCCGCTGCACGCTGCCCGTGCGGATGAGCTGTTCCATCACGGACCGTGCCACCGAGGAGGGGATGGCGAAGCCGATGCCCTGGGCCTGCGGGATGATGGCGGTGTTGATGCCGATCACCTGGCCCGCGCTGTTCACCAGGGCGCCCCCGCTGTTGCCAGGGTTGATGGCGGCGTCGGTCTGGATCAGGTTGTCGATGACGAACCCGGGCACCTGGATGGAGCGGTTGAGGGCGCTGACCACACCCACCGTCACCGTGCTGCCCAACCCGAAGGGGTTCCCGATGGCGATGGCCAGCTGGCCCACCCGCAGGGCGTGGGAGTCGCCCAGCTCTGCCGCGGGCAGCTTTCGGCCCTTGGGATCCACCTTGATCACCGCCAGGTCCGACGGGGGGTCAGTCCCCACCACGCGCCCTTCCAGCTCGGTGCCGTCCAGCAGCCGCACCCGGATCTGGCTGGCGTTCCGGATCACGTGGTTGTTGGTGAGGATGTACCCGTCCTCGCTGACGATGACGCCCGAGCCCGCTCCCTCCTGCGGGAATAGCTGGCCGAAGAAGTCCGGCGCGAAGCCGCGGGTCTGGATGTTCACCACCGAAGGCCTCACCTTCTCGACCACCTGGATGACCACGGACTCCTCCGTCTGCACCCGGACCACCCCGCCCGGGGCCGACGGCGCCTGAGGGGAGGGGAGCGCCACAGGGGTCGCCCCGGGCAGCCGCCGCGCGGACAGGTAGCCGCCCACAGCCCCGCTCGCCACCGCCAGCACTACTACCGCTACCCACACCCCGAACCCGGGGCCGCGCGGCTTGGCAGGCGGCGGGGTGTCCTGAGCCGTTCCGTACACGCGGTAGGGTGTCGACATGGCTCTGCCCTCGCCCAGACGGTCCTCCCTCAACCCTTCTCCCCCATAATCTCACAACCCGCGGGCTCCCTTTCGCGGTCCGTCACGGTTCGGGGCGGTCTAGCGGGACCAAAGGGGCATGAGGATCTTGATGTGGGTCACCCGCAGGAGGGCGTCGTCCCGACGGCCCACCAGGGGCGGGAACAGGGTCCACGGACCCCCGTCCACCCGGCACAGCACCAGGAACCGCTCGGCCACCCGCCGCTGCCACTCCTCCTCGTCCAGCAGGTCGTCCGGGTCGTAGCGGGGCGCGATGAAAGCGGAAAAGAGCGGCGCGGTCCCCTGGGGCGACGGGTCGAGCGGGTTGAGAGGCCCCACCACCATCCACTGCGTGCCCAGCACCGCGCCCACCAGCTCCGGGCTGTGAGCGTGGTCTCGAGGGATGATCTGGAACCCACCCACCTGCCCCACGGGAGACGTGGAGATGTCGATGACGCCCGGGTGGTTGGCCCGCACGCGACCGATCCCCACGTACTGCGTGCCCTCGAACCGGCCCACGCCGGCCACCGGCCGCAGTACCACCGCCAGCAACTCCTCCGTGCCGTCCAGGTAACGGGCCCGAATCAAGCCGCCGAACCGGTTCTCGAACTCCACCTCCATGGGGTAGCGGGCCGGCCGCCGGACTATCACCCACAGCCGCACGCCCACGGTGGGGACCCAGCCGGCCACCGGCCTCAGCCCGTCCGGGCCCTCGGCCAGGACCTCGTTGCCCACGAAGGCGCTGTAGCGCCCACCGAAGATCCCGCGGCCGCCAGGGATGTCCGTGAGGATCCCGTGGGGCGCCCACGGCGCGCCTCGGGGCCACACGCTGAAAATGAGCCCGCGGCCGTCTGCGGCCTCGCCCACCTTCACGTGCACCGCGTTGGCGCCACTGGCCACCACCGTGCCCGTGCGACCCCAGCGGCTCGCGGTGAACCCCACCGCGGTGGCCACCGCGGGACGGACCACACGGCCGATCACCCTCCACGTGCGGCCGCCGTCCTCGCTGGCCTCCACCGCCCCCCCCGCTGCGGTCTCCAGGCGCCAGCGGTAAACCTCCACTCCGTCCACCGCGTCCGCGTGGCGCGCGCCCGAAACGCTCAACCACACCGTGGCCAGCACCACCACCAGACCCACCTTCCGGAGCATCCCGTCACCTCCTCCCGACCCATTGTGCGGGCAGGATTCCGCACCCGGGGACCCGAAAAGCC